>CAZYGP010000382.1:0-1874 GCA_964647265.1 uncultured Acidimicrobiaceae bacterium
TCCCGCTGGTCCCCAAGGGACCGTGGCACAGGTGAGGGTGAAACGGTGGGGTAAGAGCCCACCAGCGGCGCGGGTGACCGTGCCGGCTAGGCAAACCCCGTCAGGAGCAAGACCGAGCAGGGACAGGACTGCCCGTCCGCAACGTCCCGGGTAGGTCGCACGAGGCCGTCCGGTAACGGCGGTCCCAGATAGATGATCGTCCTCGACAGGATCCGGCTTACACGCCGACTCGCACACGTGTGAGGGGCCGCCGAACGGCGGCCCCTCACGTCGATCTCGGTATCTCGACCCTGAACTGGGACTCTGTCCCCTCTACGCGCTCTACTCCGCGTCCGACGCCACGAAGTGATGGATCCCCCAGCCGACGGCCGCACCGACGAGCGGTGCGATCCAATACACCCACTGGTCGGTCCACACGCCACCGACGACACCTGAGCCGAGCGATCGGGCGGGGTTCACAGACGATCCCGTGAACGGCACCAGGGCGAGGTGGATCGTGACGAGGGTCAACGAGATCGCCAGGAAGGCCGTAGGCCCGAAACGCTCGCTCGTCGTGACCTTCAGGATGACCAGCAGGAAGATGGCTGTGAACACCGCCTCGAAGAGGAAGGCCTCCCATGCCTCGACGCCGGGGCCGAACACCGTCGCGGTGCTCGCCACAGCATCCTTGCTGGTTGCAACGAGAAGCGTGAGGCCTGCGAGGATACCGCCTGCAATCTGGGACACCCAGTACGCGGCCATCGACACGGGATCCATGCGCCCGTCGAGCACCATGGCGAGCGAAACGGCTGGGTTGTAGTGGCCTCCCGATACCTCCCCGAAGGCGTACAGGCCCGCGAGCAGCGCAAGGCCGAATCCGAACGCAATCACCACGACGACGGTCGTGGCGCCGCTCGCGCCTGCCGACAGAATGGCGGCACCACCGACGAGGACCAGGATGTAGGTCCCAAGGACCTCAGCGAGTAACTTGCGAATGTCCGGCATGTGTTCCTCCATTGCTCGTTGCTCCACCCACGCCTATGACTCGGGTCACGACTCGGAGGTTTCCCGGATTTCGCGATGTCACCGGCTCGATGGGCCGGTTCTAGGCTTGGCGTCTCACCCGAGACTGAAGGACACCATGACCAGGATTGCCTACTTCTGTGGACACGAACAGTTCCAGCCCGAGGTCCTCGTGCGTCACGCGGTCGCAGCTGAGAGGGCAGGATTCGACATGGTCGAGGTCTCAGAGCACTTCCATCCGTGGGTCGATGATCTCGGCGCTTCGGGATTCGCCTTCTCGACAATCGCTGCCATGGCTCAGGCCACCGACACGATCGAGTTCGTCACCGGGGTGACGACGCCGCTGTGGCGGTTCCACCCGGGCGTCGTGGCCCAAGCGGCAGCGACCCTCGACCGTCTCTCGGGCGGTCGGTTCAGCCTCGGTGTGGGCACCGGGGAGAACCTCAACGAGGGTCCCCTCGGCTATCGCTTCCCCGACTACGCCGAGCGCGCTGCCCGCATGAGCGAGGCGCTCGACATCATGCGTCGCCTCCTCGACGGGGAGAAACTCACCTACGATGGGACGTACTACTCGACGGATCGTGCCAAGCTATACAGCCCTCCGGTCCACGACCTGGCGATCCTCATGGCGGCGGGCGGCCCGAAGTCGGCGGTCCTCGCCGGAACCAAGGCCGACGGCGTCATCGTGTCGGTCAAGGACCCAGCGGACACCTTCGAGCAGGTCATCACCCCGGCTCGATCTGCCGCAGCAGAAGCCGGTCGACCAGCGCCCACCGTGCTGGCGTCACGCTGGTCGATCCGGGCCTCGAACGACGAAGACGCATGGACCACGCTTGGTGCGTGGAGGGGATTGCGCGCTCCCGGGCGACTCG
>CAZYGP010000383.1:0-1869 GCA_964647265.1 uncultured Acidimicrobiaceae bacterium
CCGAGGATCTGCTGGACCATACGCGTCACTGTTGTCTTGCCATTCGTGCCGGCGACGTGGATTGTGGGGTACGTGCGGTGTGGGTCCCCCATGTACGCGAGGAGCCCCGTGATCCGCTCCAGTCCGGGCTGCACCCCGTGACCCGCCCGCTCGTCGAGGAAGGCCTCTGCTTCGGCACGGTTCGTCACCCGCAGGACGTTGTCGCCGTCCATCGACTCAGCCGAGCTCCTCGAGGAGTCGCCGCTGCTCGGCGAGCTCGGCCTCGAGCGCGGCGAGGCGGTACTGCTCCTGTGCAACGACGTGTGACGGTGCCTTGTCGCGGAAGTTCGGATTCGACAGCTTCGCACGTGATCCGGCGATAGAGGATTCGATCCCCGCGATCGCCTTCGTGATCCTGGGTCGTTCCGCCTCGACGTCGATCAGACCCGCGAGCGGGATGAAACCCTCGACACCGGCGGCTGTGAGGCGCGCATGCCCAGCGGGTCTCTCGGGACGTACTCCGAGGGTCGGCGAGCACTCCCCGAGCGCTGCGAGCTGGTTGAGCCACCACGCCGGCGTGTCGCCGTCGATCGCGACGATGACGGGGACATCCGTTGCCCTGGGAATCTGGTGCTGGGTGCGGAACCGACGAGCATCCGTGACGAGACCGCGGAGCGAGTCCATGCCCTCCGGTGCGTCGTATCGGGGCACCTTCGGCCACGGTGAGGCGATGAGGAGATCCGGCGACGCCGCGAGGTGGGACCACAACTCCTCGGTGACGAAGGGTATGACCGGGTGGAACAGTTTGAGGAGGTCGCGAAGGACCACACCGAGGGTTGCCCTCATCCTGTCCGCACGCGCCTCGTCCCTGGCGATGACCTTTGCCATCTCGAGGTACCAGTCGAAGACCTCTGACCATGCAAAGGTGTAGAGCATGCTGTAGGCGTCCGAGAGCCGATAGGCGTCCATCAGCCGGTCCATCGCGTCGACGACCTCCGCGAGGCGCCCGAGAACCCAGCGGTCCTCGGGACCGGGATCGTCGGGGTACCCGCCGTCGGTGGGAACCCGATCGACGTCCATGAATTCCACGGCAAACCTCGTCGCATTCCACAACTTGTTGCCGAAGCGTCGTGATGCGTCGATCCAGTCGGTATCGAGGGGAACGTCGTGACCGGGTGCAGCCGCCTGGATCAGGGCGAGGCGAACGCTGTCCGCTCCGTACTGGTCGATCATGTCGAGCGGATCGAGCCCATTCCCTAACGACTTCGACATCCTCCGACCCTCGGCGTCGCGGACCATGCCGTGGATCACGATGTCGGTGAACGGTGCGTCTCCGGTGAAGTGCGTTCCCATCATCATCATCCGCGCAACCCAGAAGAAGATGATGTCGAGGCCCGTCACGAGGGTCGATGTCGGGTAGAAGGAGGCGAAGTCCGGCGTGTCGTCGGGCCAGCCCAGTGTCGTGAACGGCCACAGCGCGGACGAGAACCACGTGTCGAGCACATCTTCGTCCTGGACGAGGTCGCTCGCACCGCACGCCGTGCACGCCGTCGGGTCGTCCATCGAGACGATCGTCTCGTCACACGCAGTGCAGTACCACGCGGGGATCCGATGACCCCACCACAGCTGGCGGCTGATGCACCAGTCCTGAAGGTTCTCCATCCAGTGGAAGTAGGTGTTCTCCCATCGCTTCGGGATGAACCTCGACCTGCCGCTTCGCACGGCTTCGATGGCCGGGGTGGCGAGCGGACCGACGGAGACGAACCACTGCAGGGACAGCAACGGCTCGACGACCGTATGGCAACGCGAGCAGTGTCCGACGGAATGCGGGTGATCCTCGATCGCTTCGATTGCGCCGATCTCCCGGAGAGCAGATCGGACCGCTTCCCT
>CAZYGP010000384.1:0-1866 GCA_964647265.1 uncultured Acidimicrobiaceae bacterium
CGCGCCCAGTCGATCGACTCGGAGACGGACGGCGGCTTCCTCAGGCTCTGACCCCTGATCGCTGCAACGGTGTGGGCGATCCGCTCCCCCATCGCCTCGGGCAGGTCGGGAACGCGTGCGGCGAGGATCTCACGCTCCCGCTCGATCGAGGGGTACGGGATGTGGAGGTACAGGCACCTGCGCTTCAGGGCCTCGGACAACTCCCTGGTGTTGTTCGAGGTCAGGACGACGATCGGTTGCGTCGTCGCAGTGATCGTGCCGAGTTCGGGGATCGTCACCTGGAACGAATCGAGCACCTCGAGGAGGAGTGCCTCGGTCTCGAGCTCGACACGGTCCACCTCGTCGATGAGGAGCACCACCGGATCAGGGGACCGGATCGCCTCGAGCAGGGGTCGGGTGAGGAGGAAGGACTCGGAGAAGATGTCCCCCTCGACGTCGTCCCACGTCGCACCCTCATCGCTCTGGAGCCGGAGGAGCTGCTTGTGGTAGTCCCACTCATAGAGGGCTTTCGCCTCGTCGAGCCCTTCGTAGCATTGGAGGCGCACGAGCCTGCGCCCCGTCGCTTCGGCCAGGGCGAGCGCGAGTGCCGTCTTGCCGACACCTGCAGGTCCCTCCGCGAGAATCGGCTTCTCGAGCGCGGATGCGAGGTACACGACCTGGGAGATGCGTGCGTCCGGGAGGTAGCCGACGTCGCCGAGCGCCGCAGTCACGTCGGACGGATTCGACCATGCGATGTCCATCGAACCAGCGTACCCGGACCGTGTCGTCTGGTTCACTCGGAGTCCGCATGATTCGACGAGCCGAACACGACGAGGTCGTCCCGATGGATGACCTCTCCCCCGAGTCGGGAGCTGTGCTGCCCGATCCCTGAGCGCAACTCGTCCGATCCCACCCGTACCACTCCCTTTGCCACGAGGGCGCCGCGATCGTCCTTCACCTCGACTGCATCGAGCCGCTCGAAACTGCCCTCCACCATGGTGACCCCCACGCCGAGTAGCGAACGTCCGCCCTTGCCGAGCGCCAGCACTGCGCCGTCGTCGATCGTCAGGACCCCACACGAGGGGAGCCCGAACGCGATCCACAACTTGCGCGCTGGTAACGACTCCGAGCGCGGATCGACCCAGGTCCCGACGTCCGCGCCTTGTACGGCCAGCGCGACGACGTCGGGGACGCGCGATTGGGCGACGACGGTCGGGATGCCCGAGAAGGCGGCCATGCGAGCAGCTGCCACCTTGGTCGCCACACCGCCACTCCCGAGGGCGCCCTTCCCTGCGGAGGATCGGATACGGTCGAGGACCTCGTCCGTGTGCTTGACAGCGTTGAGCAGCTGCGCGTTCTCCATCAGCTGGGGGTCGTCCGCGTACAGACCCGGGGTATCGGTCAGGATGATCAGCATGTCGGCGCGCACGAGGTGGGAGGTGATCGCTGCGAGCTGGTCGTTGTCGCCGACCCGTACCTCGTCAACGACCACCGTGTCGTTCTCGTTGACGATGGGGATGACCCCGAGTTCGACCATACGGGTGAGGGCGCTCCGGGCATTCAGGTACTGCTGGCGGTTCCCGAGCACATCCTTCGTCAGCAGGACCTGCCCGACGGTGAGCCCGGATGCCCCGAACCCTGCTGCGTAGCGCTCCATGAGCCTCGACTGTCCAACTGCGGCGGCAACCTGGAGGTCGGCGATGTCGGTCGGACGAACGGTCCTCCCGAGGGCGGGCAGTCCTGCGGCGATCGCACCGGAGGTGACGAGGAGCGGCTTGTACCCTCCAGCGACGAGGGTCACGACGTGTGATACCACGGCTGCAATCGAAGCGTCGTCGATGCCACCGGTCGGCCCTGTCAGGCTCGACGATCCGACCTTGACGACGA
>CAZYGP010000385.1:0-1864 GCA_964647265.1 uncultured Acidimicrobiaceae bacterium
AGACCGAGTTGGGCCACTACGACCTCGACGAGCCTGAGGCGCGGGTGAGGGCGGTCCGCGCCGCCGCTGCGGTGATCGCCCTCCATCCCGACCCCGTGACCCGCCATGAGTATGCCGTCCTCGTCTCGCGATCGACGGGGGTAGAACTGCGTGTCGTGGAGTCCGAGATGCGCAGGGGTGGTCGAACCTCGACGAGTGAGCAACCGCCGGAGGAACAGGACCTGGCGGGTGCCGCAGCGGGCGTGCCCCATTCGGGTACGTACCGGATAGAGGAGGAGCTGCTCCGGTTGATGCTCGCAAACGACGAACGCCTGGCCACTGTCGATCTCGATGCGGGACTGTTCGCCGACGAGCGCCTGCGAGTCGCGTACGAGAGGGCGAAGGACATGATCGACGGCGTGCCGGCAGGGGAGCCGCCCGATCTGGGTGCCGCGATCGGCTCGGAGGACTCACCGACAGCTGAACTCCTGCGAAGGCTCGCCCTCGACGAACGACCGCTTCCCGATCCGTTCGATGTCGTGTCGCTGCTCGAGATCGCGCGCATCGAGGCTGAGATCGACGAGGTCAAGGGACAGCTCCAGCGCATCGACCGCGACGCCGATGCACAGGGGTATTCGGAACTCTGGCAACGCCTGATAGCGTTGGAGCAGTCCAAGCGCGACCTGAGGAGCGATCGGTGAGTGAATCGACGGACAATGTCATCGAGGAACTCGCTGGTCGCGGGGGCCAACGAGGATTCCTCATGGCCGGCGAGATCCACCAGGAGCTCGAGGAGATCGATGCTCCGCCGGAAGCCTTCGAGATCGTCTTCGCCGAGCTGAAGAGGTCAGGCATCGACATCCGGGAGGACTCCATGACGGCGCTCGCCGACACGGAGATCTCGGGTGACGAGCTCGTTCACGTGTCCGATCCCGTGCGGATGTACCTCCAGGAGATCGGCCGATATCCGCTGCTCACCACCCAACAGGAGGTCGAGCTCGCGATGCAGGTCGAGTCAGGGATCAAGGCCAGGGAGCAGCTCGCCGCCGGCGGGGACATGACCCCTGCGGAGCGGATCATCCTCGAACGCCAGGCCCGCAAGGCGGACCGTGCCAGGCAACGCCTCGTGGTGTCCAACCTCCGCCTCGTGGTGTCGATCGCCAAGAAGTACGTCGGTCGGGGCCTCGGGCTCCTCGACTTGATCCAGGAGGGCAACCTGGGTCTCATCCGCGCGGTCGAGAAGTTCGACTACCGCAAGGGCTTCAAATTCTCGACGTACGCAACGTGGTGGATCCGTCAGTCCGTGACGAGGGCGCTCGCGGACCAGGCGAGGACGATCCGGGTGCCGGTTCACATGGTGGAGACGATCAACAAGCTCGCGATGGTGCAGCGGACCCTGAACCAGGATCTCGGCCGTGAGCCGACCATCGCCGAGATCGCGGCGGAACTCGACATCGAGTCCGGCAAGGTCACCGAGCTCCGTCGGATCGCCCAGGATCCGTTGTCGCTCGAGACGCCGATTGGCGAGGAGGACGATGCGACGATCGGTGATGTCGTGCCGGATCTCGGAGCGGACGTCCCAGTGGAAGAGGCCTCCTTCAGGTTGCTCCAGGAGTATCTGTCCCTCGCACTCGAGGCGCTCAACGACCGTGAGCGTCAGGTCCTGATCATGCGTTTCGGCCTCGACGACGGCACTGTGCGCACCCTCGAACAGGTCGGCGCGCACTTCGACGTCACACGGGAGAGGGTGCGCCAGATCGAGAACAAGGCGCTTGCGAAGCTGCGGCAACCCGCCAGAGCCAAACAGCTCGACGGCTACCTCGAGAGCGGCTGATCAGGAGCCGGAAGACGGGTTCGTGGCCCGTTCACGCACGTTTCGTGCCAC
>CAZYGP010000386.1:0-1860 GCA_964647265.1 uncultured Acidimicrobiaceae bacterium
CTGAGCGGGCCGCTCGGGCCGCCATGGAACTGGTCGATATGGTCGCAGGGCTGGGATCCGATCTCGGCATCGACGAGTTGGCCGCCAGGGCAGGGGTCCTTTCCGGTGAGGCATCGGTCGGATCGGGCGGCAACGCCCAAGGACTCGTTGTCGGGGACCTCGTGAACACGGCGTCCCGGTTGCAGTCCATCGCACCCCCCGGCGGCGTCTACGTCGGCCAGTCGACAAAGGACCTCGTCGGCAGCGTCATCGAGTTCAGGGCCATCGGGGACCAGCACGTCAAGGGCAAGGACATCCCGGTCGCCGTGTATCAGGCGGTGCGCGTGCTGGCCATCTCGACACCTCGTCGGGGTGGTGAGCTGGCAGAGGGCCCGTTCGTAGGTCGGGATGACGAGCTGCGCCTCCTCAAGGACCAGCTCCATGCAACCGGTCGGGAGGGCCGCGCCCGGATGGTGTCGATCATCGGGGAGGGAGGGATCGGCAAGACCCGCCTCTCACAGGAACTCCTCCGCTACATCGACGGCATCAAGGAGGACATCTACTACCACAACGGCCGCTCACCCTCGTATGGGGACGGCGTGACGTTCTGGGCCCTCGGGGAGATGATCCGCAAACGCGCCGGCATCCAGGAGGGTGAAGACGCGACCAAGAGCCGCCTGAAGCTCCGCACGATGGTCGCCGACTTTACGCCGGACGAGGACGACCGGAAGTGGATCGAACCGAGGCTCGCCGCGGTGATCGGCCTCGCCCCGATGCCGCCGGGCGAGCGCGCCGAACTCTTCGCGGCGCTGCGGTCCTTCTTCCAGTCCGTGTCGATGCGCGGGACGGTGCTGATGGTGTTCGAGGACCTCCACTGGGCCGACGAAGGCCTCCTGGACTTCATCGAGGAGCTCGTCGAGCGGTCCCCGAACCACCCCATCCTGGTGCTGTGCCTGATGCGACCCGAGCTGCTGGATCGCCGCCCGACGTGGGGGGCGAGTCGCAAGCGCACTCTGACGTTGCACCTCAGTCGGCTCGACGAGGGTTCGATGCGCACCCTCGTCGCAGGGCTCGCCCCCGGCATTCCGGAGTCGCTCGTGCGACGGATCGCGCAGCGGACGGCCGGGGTGCCGCTCCACGCCGTCGAGTTCGTGCGCATGTTGCTCAACACGGGCCAGCTGGTGCCCGACGGCGAAGCCTTCCGGTTTGTCGGTTCGGAGGACGACCTGTCGATTCCCGACACGGTGAGCGCCATCATCGGGGCCCGTCTCGACCGGCTCGGACCGGATGAGCTCGCGATCATCCAGGACGCGGCGGTGCTCGGGCTGACGTTCACCCTCACCGATCTTGCCGGGATGCGAGGCATCCCGACATCGGACGCCGAGGTCGTGCTGCGTGACCTCGTTCGGCGCGAGGTCCTCGAGGTCGACGAGGACCCGCGGTCGCCCGAACGAGGGCAGTACCGGTTCGTGCAGGGCCTCATCCGCGAGGTCGCCTACGGTCGATTGTCCAAATCCGAACGTGTCGGACGCCATCTCGCTGTCGCCCAGCGGTTCGAGGCCCTCGACGACATCGAACTCGCCGGCGTCATCGCGAGCCACTACGCCGATGCCGCGGCGGCAGACCCGTCCAACACCGATCTCGCGGCGAAGGCACACCGGACCGTCGTCGCTGCTGCGGCGCGAGCCGCCGCGCTGCACTCCGATCGTCAGGCGGGGGACCTGTATCTCAAAGCTGCCGCGATGGCTACCAACGAGCCGGAGGCGATGCGGCTTCGGCTCGAAGCAGCTTGGTCCCACGAGCTGGCGAACCTCACCGATGACGCCGTTGCCACGGCGACCGCCGTTCTCGAATGGGCACGCGAGCACGACGATCGCGACG
>CAZYGP010000387.1:0-1850 GCA_964647265.1 uncultured Acidimicrobiaceae bacterium
GCCCACTCCTCGACTTCGGTGCCGTCCTCGAAGACGCAGTAGCCGATCTGGTTGCCGCTCTCGTCGGTCCTGATGTCGACGGTGCCTCCCTGCTCCTCGCAGTACACGGATGCTGGGTTCGCGATTCCCATCTCGCCGTTGTCGTCATCGTCGCCGGCACATCCTGAGATGCTCAGGACGACAGCGAGGGCGATTGCGACTGCACCCTTCATAGTTGCCCTCCTCGGGTACGTGGCCCGTGATGCGGCGGTGAGGGGGATCGGCAGCTCCTCGCCCTTGTCCCCGCTCTACTGGCCGGATGGCGGGCCCGGGTCGTTACCGACTGTTACCCCGATTGGACGCTCATTGTGCAGTCGTGGTTCCTTCGTTCTCATGCGTGCCGGTACAGGCTGCAAGGGTGGAGTCGCAGCGCCCCGGCAGGAGTCGATATCCGCACGACGTCGTAGCGTTCCAAGCAGCAGTCGTGCCCGGTCAGGAGCATCCGTCGTGCAACGTGTTCTTCATGTCATCGCAGCCCTCACCCTCGTGCTCGCCGCATGCGGCGGCTCGGATGCCGATGGCGTCGCCACCCTCGACAGCACCACGACCACCGTGGGCACGTCGGACGCCGACGGCGCGTCCGTGGCAGAGCGGGACGAGCAGCGCCTCCTCGCCTTTGCTGCCTGCATGAGGGACAACGGCATCGAGGACTTCCCGGATCCCCGTCTCAACGCTGACGGCTCCGTCGACTTCGGCGCCGATCAGCGGCCCTTCGCCGACGTCGAGGAGGAGGTGGCTGAGGCCGCCTTCGAGGCGTGCGCCGATGAGCTCGCAGGCGTCTCGTTCGCCCCTGGCGGGGAGAACTTCGATCTGACGGCGATCGAGGATGCCTTCGTCGACTTCGCTGCCTGCATGCGGGAACAGGGCATCGACATGCCGGACCCGGACTTCTCGAGCTTCCTCCTCGGCGGGGACGGCGGGATCAGCCCGTTCGGTGACATCGACTTCGAGGACCTCGACGTCCTCGCAGCGGCAGAAGAGTGCCGCGACGTGTTCACCGGGCTCGGGTTCGGCGAGTGACCCTCCTTCCACCCGCCTTGGTGCGCCTCCGGAATTCTCAGGACCCCTTCAGGTGGCTGTAAGGGTCGGCTCACACTTCGATGGTTTGCTGTTGGTGACAACAGAATGGAAGTGTCGATGCGCAGAACCATCTTCATCGTCGTGGCACTCGCCGTGGTGGCCGCTGCGTGCAGCAGCGACGACAGCTCGCAGGTCGCGTCGCTCGCCGACGCCGCAACCCCCACCACGATCGCGAGTGAGGGCACCGACGCCACAGATGAGGCCTCCGAGGAAGAGGCCATCCTTGCCTTTGCGGCATGCATGCGGGAGAACGGGATCGAGGACTTCGAGGATCCCGAGTTCGATGGGGACGGCGGGATCGTCTTCGGCTTCCGGGGTCAGGCCTTGTCCGGCGCCGTGGACCCGGACACGATCCGCGAGGCGATGGAGGCCTGTCGGGGGCACCTCGAAGGCCTGTCGTTCGGTCCCGGTGCCGTCGACCGCAGCGAGATCGAGGACACCATGTACGAGTTCGCTGCGTGCATGCGCGACAACGGGTACGACATGCCCGACCCCGAGTTCGGAGAACCTGGCGAGGGTGGCGGACAGGGCGGCGGGCCCTTCGGGGACATCGACCCGGACGATCCCGCCTACCAAGCCGCCTTCGAGGTCTGCGGGGAGGTGTTCGGGGGGACGATCCGCGTTCCCGGAGCCGGAGGTTCCGGCGGGGGTCTCGGAGGTCCGGGAGCCGGCGAATCGCCACCCGGTGACGGCTGAGTCCTGTGAAGAGGCAAATCGAGGTACCGACGCAT
>CAZYGP010000388.1:0-1208 GCA_964647265.1 uncultured Acidimicrobiaceae bacterium
AGGCCAGCGTCACCACATCCCCCGATCACTCGTAGTCACTTAACAGCCATTGACCGCCCTCCTGCCGCAAGTGCTGCAACACCCGCCAGCGATACTGTTCCACCAAGATATATTCCTGAAAACTGGGTAGAGAGCGGTAGTAGTCAAACTTGTCGCCCTGCTCGTAATTCTTTGTCGATTTCGACGCTACCTCCACAATCAGGCTGGGGTTCGTCACCGTGCTAGTACCCGTGCCGTGATAGAGTGGCTCTCCCAAAATCACCATCACATCTGGGTAGGTGTAAATCCGATAGCGTTCAATCCACAGCCGCACATTTTCCGTAAACAGCCGATAGCCCCGTGCCCGTAGCGGTGGCTTCAGCACCACGCCCAGATTCGTCACAATCTCATTGTGGTTAGTCGTCCCCCCCGCCATTGGCACAATCTTCCCGTCCCGATATTCACTGCGAAATTCCGCCTGAGCTTCGAGTTCCAGATACTTCTCAGGGCTATAGTTGCGGTTAGCCAGTTGAACGATCATGGGGTTCCTCCTGTGTCAACCTCAACGCCCAACTGCTTTAGATAGCCCGCCATTTTGCCACGCACCTCTAGCAGTTGGCTTTTCAAGTCTTCGATCTCCTTTTGCACCTCGACAATGTCGATCGCCTCCTCCTCTTCAAAGGCATCCACGTAAAGGCAAAGTCACCCTTCGTCCTGGGCAGAACCCCGCGCCAGAAGCTTTTATAGAGACCGTCCGCTGCATCCCCAGCTCCCCACTTATCCAACGAAAATGAGGAAATGCATTCCCTGAAAGCTTTTTTGGAACGATCAAACCCAATTTGATTCACCCATTGCCGCTGAATTTCACTGTCCACTTATTTGAGACAAGCTGACCGAGGGTAAAGTTCTCCTGAAATTCTTGACGGGTGATGGGTTGGCTGACTTCTAAGCCTTCTCCCCCTAAAACTCGTAGCGGCTCCCCTGCCACGGAAATCCAAACCGGGGCATTGGGGTCAAGGGCCGTTGCCGTGTAGATCACCTGACCGAGGCGACCCTGCATGGAGGTACTGCCGCCTCCCAGGGTAAACTCCTGGGACAGATCCACGTGGATGCCGTCTTCTTTAAGCTCAAACCGATTTAAGCGGGTATTTTCTGGGATGGTGGTACT
Organism: uncultured Acidimicrobiaceae bacterium; assembly: GCA_964647265.1. GTDB lineage: Bacteria > Actinomycetota > Acidimicrobiia > Spongiisociales > UBA5794 > SZUA-442. The sequence goes on from CAZYGP010000388.1 coordinate 1,148, forward strand.
GACATCTTGGTTGGCCGGCCCCTGTAGTAGTCGCTCTAGGGCCCCCTGAAGGATCACATCT
>CAZYGP010000388.1:1218-1834 GCA_964647265.1 uncultured Acidimicrobiaceae bacterium
GTGGTGCCCGTTAAACTCAGTTCAATGGTGGTGGGTGCTAAGACTAATTCGGTACCGTCTTCGGTGTCATCGGAAATGAGCCAGTACACCTGAACCTGTTCCCGGGCGATCGCTGGGCCATTGTCACCGGGTTGAATCACACTGGGGGTGTCTGGCCCTTGGGCAACAAACCAGGCGGCCGTACCACCGGAAATGACCGCCACCGCCGCTAGTCCAATTAAAAGTGTCCGCGATCGCCCGCGACTAGACTGGGGCATCATAAAAACAATCCTCTGTAAGTTTATTCCACCGTTACCGACTTCGCCAGATTCCGGGGTTGATCCACGTCTAAGCCACGCCGGGCCGCAATATGATAGGCCAATAATTGCAGGGGAATCACGGTCAAAATCGGGGAGAGCAACTCATCGACCTCAGGAACGGGAAGGAGATCATCAAAGGTGTGACGGGCTTCCGTTTCTTCCATGGGGGTCACTCCAATCAGCCGTGCATCCCGGGCCCGGGCTTCCTGGGCATTAGACAGGACTTTTTCAAACACCGTTCCGGGCATGGCGATCGTCACCACCGGCACCTTTGCATCTAGGAGGGCAATGGGCCCATGTTTCATCTCTCCCGCAGG
>CAZYGP010000389.1:0-1830 GCA_964647265.1 uncultured Acidimicrobiaceae bacterium
TCTCCTTCTCACCGCCGAACGCGCCGCCGATCTCGGCGCCGGAGGTTCCGATGTTCACGTTCGCGATGCCGCAGTCCGACCCCTCTGCGGACAGGAACAGCTCGGAGTTGCGCACCGAATCCGTGAAGATCGCAGACGACAGTCCCTGGGGCACCCCGTTCTGGACCGCGATCGCCTCCTCGAGCGAGTCCACCTCGATGAGGTACAGGAGTGGGCCGAAGGTCTCATCCTGCACGATCGGGGCATCCGAGGGGATGCGAACCACCGTCGGTTCGAAGAAGAAGCCGGGACGGTCGACTGCGTTGCCACCGACAAGCACCTCGGCTCCCTGCTCGACGGCGATCTCGACGGCGGCCCGTGTCGTGTCCACGGCCCGTTGGTCGACCATCGGCCCGACGAGCGTTCCCTCGTCGAGCGGGTCCCCGATCGGGATCGACGCGTATGCGTCGACGAGGCGCCTCGCGACCTCGTCGACGATGTCGCGGTGCACGATGAGGCGACGCAGAGACGTGCACCGCTGTCCGGTGGTGCCCGCAGCCGCGAAGAGCGCCGCACGAACGGCGAGATCCGGATCGGCGTCGTCCATGACGATGATCGCGTTGTTGCCGCCGAGTTCGAGGAGCGAACGCCCGAGGCGCTCAGCGACCTTCGTGCCGATCTGGCGCCCCATCCGCACGGACCCTGTGGCGGAGATGAGCGGGAGGCGGGGATCGGCGACCATGGCATGGCCGATGGGATCGGCGTCACCGACACAGAGGTTGAAGACGCCTTCGAAGCCCGTGCCGTCCATCACCTCGTGACAGATGTTCTGGACCGCCACGGCACACAACGGCGTGAGGTGGGACGGCTTCCAGATCATGGTGTCGCCGCAGACGGCAGCGATGAACGAGTTCCATGACCACACGGCGACGGGGAAGTTGAATGACGAGATGATCCCGATGGGACCGAGCGGATGCCACTGCTCGTACATCCGATGGCGCGGACGTTCGGATGCAATGGTGAGGCCGTAGAGCTGGCGGGACAGGCCGACGGCGAAGTCGGCGACATCGATCATCTCCTGGACCTCGCCCTCACCCTCGGCACGGATCTTGCCCACCTCCATCGAGACGAGGGCACCGAGGGGTTCCTTGTAGGAGCGAAGCGCATCGCCAAGGGCCCTGACGTACTGTCCGCGGACGGGCGGTGGGACCATCCGCCAATCGGTGAAGGCGGCCTCGGCGGCGGCGACCGCTGCGGCGTAGTCGGCGAGATCGGCCTCACGGACCGTTGCGATGACGTCCTCGGTAGTCGGATCGATCGACGCGAGGTCGCGCCCTCCACCCGTTCGCCAGCCCCCGGCGTAGACGCCCGACGTCGTCTGTGTGATGCCAAGTGCGTCGAGGACTGCGTCACGGTTCATGGGTGCCTCCTTCGGCAGGTGGGTGTGCGAGGATGGGAAGGGTCAACGTGCTGCGATGCACTCGATCTCGACGGAGAATCCGCCGGGGAGCGCACCGGCCTGGACGGTCGAGCGCGCCGGCTTCGACACACCGACGTACTCGCCATACACGGCGTTGACGGCACCGAAGTCCGCTATGTCGGCGAGGAAGATGGTCGTCTTCACGATGTCGTCGAAGGTGAGACCGACGTCACCGAGGATCGCCCCGATGTTCTTCATGACCTGATGCGTCTGTTCATCGATCCCGCCGGCGACACCTACACCAGTCGCAGGATCGATGGGCACGGCACCCGAGAGGAACACGAAGCCATTGGCTTCTGTGGCGATCGAATAGGGTCCGAGGGGTTCAGGCCCCGAGGGGGCGCTCAGGATCGACTTCGGCATGGGTTCCT
>CAZYGP010000390.1:0-1820 GCA_964647265.1 uncultured Acidimicrobiaceae bacterium
TGGGAATCCCGATCACCACCGCGGTCGATCCCATGGCTGTGAGGGTCTCGTCGACCTTCCATTCGCCCGCGTAGCTGCCCTCGTCGTCGAAGAGGTTCGCACCGTCGTGCATGTAGACGGCGGTTGAACCTCCAAGCGGTATAGGGCCCTCGGGAATCCATGCGAGCAGCTCGATGGCCCGACCGAGCGAGGGAGCCCCCAAGGGATCGCTGGTCAGAAGTGTCCCGACAACGGTGCTCCGCGGTCCGTGCTCGTACGGTCGCCACCCTGGGGGAATCGAGTCCATCCCCGCCAATCCTACGCGGCCGCGACCGACCACACACCTTCCTTGCAGCCCTTCGAGGGAAGGACCCGCGCGCCGACGAAACGATTCAGCTGGTCGCGAAGGGCATGGACGTACACTCGATCCGTGGCTTCCATCCCCGATCCAGGGCCCCTCGATGGCATCATCGTCGCCGACCTGTCGAGGGTCCTGGCGGGCCCCTATGCGGCAATGACTCTGGGAGACCTCGGGGCGACCGTCATCAAGGTCGAGCGACCCGACACCGGGGACGACACCAGGGCCTGGGGTCCACCCTGGGCGGGCGACGCAAGCACCTACTTTCAGGCGCTGAATCGCAACAAGAGGAGCATCGCCCTCGACTTCGCTCTCCAGGAGGACCTCGAGGTCGCCATGAGGCTCATCCGCCGCTCCGACGTCGTGATCGAGAACTTCCGACCGGGAAGCCTGACGCGCTTCGGACTCGATGCGGACCAGGCGTTGGCAGCGAACCCCCGATTGGTCTACTGCTCCATCACGGGCTTCGGTGACACCGAGGATGCCCGTGATCTGGCCGGCTACGACCTCCTCGTCCAGGCGTCGAGCGGCCTGATGAGCATCACGGGGTGGCCTGACGGTCCTCCCACGAAGGTCGGCGTTGCCCTCGTCGACCACATCTGCGCCCTCCAGGCGGTCGTCGGCGTACTGGCAGCGCTGCGTCACCGGGACCGCACGGGTGTAGGACAACGCGTCAGTGTCTCGCTCATGGGTGCAGCACTTGCTGCGCTCCTCAACCAGGCGTCGGGGTACCTCGGTGCTGGTGTCGTTCCCGGTCGGCTCGGAAACCGGCACCCGTCGATCGCCCCGTACCAGACGTTCCGAGCGTCGGACGGGTATTTCGTGCTCGCATGCGGCAATGACGGACAGTTCGCCTCTACCTGTGCAATGGCCGGCATCCCTGAGGCAGCTTCCGATCCTCGCTTCGCAACCAACACAGAGCGCGTCCGGAACGTCGACGCCCTGGACGACCTGCTCGAGCAGCGTTTCGCTGGTCGGAAGATGCAGGAGATCGTCGGTGCCCTCACCGCGGTCGGCGTTCCCGCGGGACCGATCCTCGACGTGGCCCAGGCATTCGCCTTCGCATCCACCATCGGAATGAACACGATCGATGAGGTCGCGACTGCCGAAGGCGAAGTGTTCCGCTCCGTCGCCTCACCGATCGACCTCGACGCATCGCCCACCCACACCAAATCGGCGCCACCACGCCTCGACGAGCACGGAGTTGAGGTACGGGCTTGGCTCGACGGGCCGGACGGGACTTGAACGCGGTCAGGGACCCTCGACGACCCTCATTGCGTGGTAGTCGACGGCCTCCACCTCGTTGCCGGAGCCATCCTTGACCGTGATCCGACGAACCGCCCATCCGGCACCATCCCGGGCGACGGGCACCGTACCGTCGACCGACCTGATCGTCGGCGCGGCGTCCACAGCGCGAAGCGCACCGTCTATGTGCACCACCGCGGCGTCACCGAGGGTCTCCCCCGTGTGGTGCAGAGCGTCC
>CAZYGP010000391.1:0-1819 GCA_964647265.1 uncultured Acidimicrobiaceae bacterium
AGGGGTTCGATCAGGCGTCCGAGCGTGGCGTTGCCACGTCCCGGTCCTGACCCTGTGATACCCGCGCCACCGGACAAGCTCGCACAACTGCTCGTACCGCATCGCGAAGCTGCGGAGATCGGCTTATCGAGGGACTAGTCACTTGGTTCGCGGCAACTTTGACCATCCGCTGGACTCAAGGCATATCGGGAACCAGCCGATCCTTACTTCATGACTAAGAGAATCACCCTCATCGCACTCGTTGCGGCTCTGACCATGGCCGTCATGGCTCCCGCAACAGCAGCACCGAAGCCACAGCTCAAACTCGAGACGAATCGTACTGCAGGCATCCTCGAAGGTGAGACACGCTGGCTCGCCATCAGTTGGTCTGCCAAGTTCGGTGACCTGGAGAACTTCAGGGTCGTAGCGAGCACGGACACCAAGGGAGCGACCGTCGCCTACCCGGAGAACACGGGTGACCATGCAAGCCTGATGCAGGACGACATCCTGTCCGTCGACGAGATCGACTTCACCTCCCTCCAGGTGTCCGTCCCCTACGGGACGAAGGCTGCCAAGCTCAAGCTGGAAGCCTCCTGGACCGTCGACGGCACCAAGGACTCCAAGAGCTTCACGGTCACCATTCCCGTGGCCAAGTACAGCGGTGCAGAAGACGTTGTGATCGTCACCGAACACGCAGGCTCCGTGGACAAGTCGGGAGCCGGTTGGTTGGGCGTCGAATGGTTGGGCGTCGCACCGCACATCTCCGACGTGCAAATGACAGTGAATGGCACCAACGGAATGGCCATTCACTACCCCTCCGAAGGCAAGACGACCAGCCTGCACTTCGATGATGTGCTCGATGCGGGCGAGAGTGACGTTGCGCGCTTCTATGTGGATGCTGCTGATCTCGCACCTGGAACCTACAAGGTCACCGTCGACCTCACCTACACCAGAGGCTCGACCCACGACTCGGTCTCGGGCACGATCGTCTTCGACGTGCACTGACCTCGACGGGTCAGACATCCACGCTGCATTGCCGGATCACCGCACGCGAAGGTGCGGTGATTCCGCGCGGCACCAGCACCCCGCACCGATCGGGTGACACCGATCACCGGTGACACGACGCGACAGGCGAAGCCGGTGGGGTCGCACCACCAATGCCTTGCGCGAGCTTTCCCGAGGAGCTCCCGGGCGGGAGCAGACGGTGTCGTGGCCGTCGGGATGCGGCATCGATGCCATGGTTCCGCGAATCGTGGGAGCCCGGCTCACAGGTGAGGTGTGCGCTGAGGGAGGCCGCCCTCACCATCGGGATCCTGTCATGTGTGTATCGACGAGTTGTGGCCCCGCCGGAGCGGGGCCACAACTTCCTACAGACCAGGTCTCAGCCCGATTGGGTCACGGCAGCGCGCAGAGCGCGAATGCCTGGATCGACCAGTTGCCGACCAGCCAGCCGATGCCCTCGTGGCCTGTTGCTGTCCACACCGTGGCGCTCGACGGATAGCTGGCGGTCATCGAGATGTGACCCACGTCGCCGGACGTTGCGGTCACCAATGCACCACCGCCGACGAGGATCCGTCCCCCCGTGCAGGTTGCAGTTGCGGTCTTGGTGTTGTCGTCGTTGGGGCCAACCGCAGTTCCGACGACCCTGAGGATGTCGGTCACGCCGTTCTCGCCGGCCGCCCCGTCTGCACCTGCAGGTCCTGTGGCACCGTCGGCACCAGTAGGTCCAGCAGGTCCAGCAGGTCCAACAGGTCCAGCAGGTCCAGCAGGTCCTGTGGCACCGTCGGCACCGTCGGCACCGTCGGCTCCAGCGGGTCCAGCGGGTCCAGCAGGTCCTGTG
>CAZYGP010000392.1:0-578 GCA_964647265.1 uncultured Acidimicrobiaceae bacterium
TTTTCGCCAGGCGCTCTTCGCCGGCCTACAATGCGGCGGCGATGGACGGGATAGCCGTCCACTTCAGTGATCTGCAGGGGGCCAGCGAAGCCGCCCCCATCCGCCTCGGCAGAGAGCGTTTCCAGCCGGTCAATACCGGCAATGCCCTCCCGAGGGGGTGCAATGCGGTGGTGATGATTGAGGATGTCCACTACCCGAGTGAGGATGAGGTTGAACTCCACCAGCCGGCCACCCCCTGGCAACACGTGCGGACCATTGGCGAGGATATCGTCGCCACCGAATTGATTCTCCCCGAGGGTCACCTTATCCGGGCAATCGACCAGGGGGCAATGCTGGCCACCGGGGTCGTCGAGGTCGAGGTTATCCGCCCACCGCGGATCCACGTCATCCCCAGCGGCAGCGAACTGATCCAGCCAAACGAGGAGCCCCGCCCCGGTCAGATCATCGAATTCAATTCCCGGATTCTCGCCGGCTGCCTCACCGAATGGGGAGCTCTGGCCAGTCGCGGTCTGCCGGTCGATGATGACCCGGAAATGCTTCGCCAGGCGCTGCTCACTGCGGCGGCGGAACACGATATC
>CAZYGP010000392.1:588-1817 GCA_964647265.1 uncultured Acidimicrobiaceae bacterium
GGTCATCGTCCACGGCGTGGCGATCAAACCGGGCAAGCCGGTGATCCTGGCGATGGTCGGCACCACCCCGGTAATCGGTCTCCCCGGCTATCCGGTATCGGCGTTTCTCACCATGCGGATCTTTCTCCGGGAGATGATTGCCGCCTGCCAGGGTCTTGCCCCGGCGCCAGCCGAATATGTCGAGGCGACCCTCTCCCGTCCGCTCCACTCGGCTATGGGGGTCGACCAGTTCGTCCGGATCACCCTGGGCAGGGTGGGCAGCACCCTGATGGCAACCCCCTCCGGCAAGGGTGCCGGGGCGGTGATGTCCCTGGTCCGCGCCGACGGCCTGCTGACCGTCCCGTCCGGTTGTGAGGGGGTCGGTGCCGGCGAAAGGGTCCAGGTAGAGTTGCTTCGGCCACAGACCGAAGTCGATGCCACCCTGGTCTGTATCGGCAGCCACGACAATATTCTCGATCTGATCGCCAACCGCCTCCACCGGCGACGGCCGATCGTACGGATCTCTTCGGCCCACGTCGGTTCGATGGGGGGAATCATGGCGATCCGCCGCGGCGAAGCCCATATCGCCGGCAGCCACCTCCTGGATGAACACAGCGGCGAATACAACATCTCGTTTATCCAGCGTTTTCTAAGAGATCAACCGCTGCAGCTGATCAATCTCTGCTACCGCCGCCAGGGGCTGATGGTCGCCCGGGGTAACCCGAAAAAGATCACCGGCTTTGCCGATATCGCCCGGGAAGGCCTCCTGTTTATCAACCGCCAGAACGGTGCAGGGACCCGCCTGCTCACCGACAAGGTCCTGGCCGATACCGGAATTGAGGCGGCAACGATTATCGGTTACGATCATGAGGAGTATACCCATATGAGTGTCGCCGCCGCCGTTGCCAACGGCAGCGCCGATGCCGGGATGGGGATTCTGGCCGCGGCCAACGCCCTGGGACTCGATTTCGTGCCGGTCGCCGAGGAGCGCTACGATCTGATCGTCCCGGTTGAACATCTGGGCGATGCCCGGGTGGCTGCGCTGCTCGACCTGATCCGCGACGACAGTGACCTGCACCGGGCAATTCTTGACCTCGGCGGCTATGACCTGCGCGACTGCGGCAGGGCACTCTACGAACAGTAGGCAAACACTCACCATTATTTTAAAGGAGAAAACCATGGCCGACAAAATTTTTCGGGTCAACATGACCAACCTGACCACCAGCCTCGAAGATGTTCCCGCCGCCTGG
>CAZYGP010000393.1:0-1811 GCA_964647265.1 uncultured Acidimicrobiaceae bacterium
GCAGTCCCCACCAAAACCGCCAAGCAGAAACGCCTCAGTGCCCTTTCCATCATCGGTTCCGTTTCTCGCATTCGACCGGCGCGAGACAATCCGCCCGCGCTGACCGCTTTATTTAGTGCACCGCTTCGATTCCGCTGGGTCGCCAGGTTTGGTCGAACCAGGATTCGAGAGGACCATAGAGCCGCAGGATCATAAACCAGCCCTTGCCAGGAATGGTCTGCACCCAGTTGTGCTCCTTACCCTCCGGCGCGTTCGGGCCGAACCATACGTCTATTGACCCGTCGGCATTGACCATCACGTCCTTGTCCTGGCTGCTCACGCTCGGAAACTGTTGATCCGTCTGCAGCATGGACCGCGTCTGGGTGTCGTAGGCGATGACCGACCAGAAATCCTTCACCGGAATGTTTGGCGGAAGATGCAGCTTGTAAGTCTTGCCGCCGTCAAAGGGACGACCGTCCGCATCGAGAGCCGTCCAGGGATACTGCGATCCCTTGCCGACCATCTTCTCAGCCATCGCCGGCGTCACGCCGGTGGCAAGGAAGTAAAAGAAAGCCGCGCCATCGAGATTGCTCACACCGGGCGACACCTCGAACTTGTAGCCGCCGAAGAAGGGTTTGCGCCAATAGCTGTCGGGATAGATGAAGCCGTCCTTGTCGCGGAGCTTGTAGCCGATCGTGCGGGCGGTGACGGCGCCGATATTGGCGGCATCGGCAAGGAGTTTTTTCATCCGATCGTCGGGGGCGAACGGCTTGCCCTTCTCGATGCCGATGGAAGCGAACAGTCCGAGCGTCGTCGGGTCTGATCCCTCCGGCGGCTCTTCCTGGATTGCCTCATTCAGCAGGTTCCAAAAAGAATAATCCGCCGGCGCAACGAAGTTGGAGGAGACGCCGGACAAATTGACATACTTCATTGTTTTTGGATTCTCCGCATCCCCAAGGGGGTAGATCTTGAGGTGCTTCTTGACGAGGTCCACTCCGGGCTTGGGCGAGTCGTCTACCAGGAACGAACGGAACGGCATCCAGGTGCCATAGGTGCTCGGCCGCACCACAAAGTATCCGTCTGGTACCTCGCCCTCATAGCCGGGCGGCAGGATGAGATACTTGCCACCCTTGCCGCGGTCGGCTCCGGTGATCCCGACATCGGCCACCCAGCGATACCACATGTTGTCGATTAGCCCGAGCACCTTGGGCGGAATCTCGACAACCAACGGTCCCTTGCTCGTATCGAGCCAGATGAAGCTGTACACCGTGTTGTCATTGGCCGTGAGCTCGACGGTCTTTGAATCGACGAGGTTCTCCCAGATCACCACGGTCGTGTTGTCCGGGCCGTATTCGCGCAGGGCATTGCGCATGGCAACTTGGTTGACGATAGGAATACCGAGTAGATAGGCCTGAAGTGCCCGTGATCGGTCGAGGTTGTCGTAGATCGCCTCCGTGGTCTCGGCCGAAGGAACACCATCATGCAGATTGAGTGTTCCGATCGAGGTCTCGACCTCGTCCGGGGTCGCGACGCCCGGTGCGATCGGCGTTGTCATCTTGTACGTTTCCGCCGCTGCCGGCGCGCGCATCGCGCCGCAAACGATCAGCGTCAGCGCGATCAAGCTGATCAGCTTTGCCATCTCTCTGCTGCCCTCTCTCTCCATTCGTCCCTTTCTGGACCGCACGTCACCGTAGGTCAAAGGGAGGCGTTGTTCTTGTCATCTTGCGCCAGACCGGGCCGACCGGTAGCATTCCTCGATGCCGAGTATCGGGCGCGCTCGAACGCCGAAAACAGAACCTGCGTCAAGGCAGAACCGCGGGAGGGCATGGGCT
>CAZYGP010000394.1:0-1791 GCA_964647265.1 uncultured Acidimicrobiaceae bacterium
GCCCGGTCATTGCACGGTGCGAACGGCATCACGCTCGAGTACGTGCCCATCCGGCACCTCTTGAACCTCGAGACGGTCCTCACCTACGAGGGCACGAACGAGATCCACCAGCTCATCATGGGTCAGGCGATCACGGGCCACGCAGCGTTCTCCTGAAGGCGGTCCAGGTTCACCCGAACGGAGCGAGCGTTCGTTCCGTCACCACGCTCCGCCGCCGCCACCACCGCCACCACCGCCACCACCGCCCGAGAAGCCTCCCCCTCCCCCACCGCTCGACGACGGAGGGGTGAACGCACCGGACAGGGCTGACTCGATGCCGGAGAACGCGTTCTCGGTATGGCCCCCCGAATAGCCATAGTTGCCGTACCAGTAGATCGACGACGTCGTCTCGAGTTCGGGTGGCGCGTGGAGCCTCGCCTGTTCGAGCACTTCGGAGGCGACGCCGAACCCGATCGCGTAGATGAGGAAGCGGTCCCACAACGCGAGCGAGATCGCCGGAGCATCCTCGAGCCGCGAGAAGTCGCTGAGGTACCGCTTGAACGCGGACCATCGGGCAGCCTCGAGTGCACCAACCTTCGTGCGCTTGACCCGGACGCGCCGGAACATCAGGAACGCTCCAAGCAGCAAAGTGCCGAGAACCATGCCGAACACGATCAGGAACGCCATGGTTGGGCCACCGGGTCGGCTCCGGAGCGCACCCGGCAGGAAGAACCATCCGGCTGCGGCGATGATGCCCGCAAGGAGGACGGTGAGGAACGCCGCAGCGTTTCCCGAGGTGTCGAGCATGCCGGAGCGCTTCACGGCATCGAGGACCTCCGTGCGATATGACCGATACGTCGACGCATTCGCCTCGGCGTCGTCCCGAATCCGATCCCGGAACTCCGTGAGGGGTTGCGGGCCCTCCGACAGGACCCTCCTCACGACCGTCATGACGGATTGCTCGAAGTCACGAAGTCCGGTCTGTTTGGTCCCGAGGCTCAACTCGAGGTCCGTGATCGTCTCTCTGCGGAGGCCCGCCCACGTGCTGCGCTCGATCTGTGTCGGACCGGCGTTGATGGCACCCTTGCGGATCAGGTCGAACAACGTCGCCGTGAACTCCTTCTCCGTGACGTCGCCCTGGGAGAGGAGCGCGCCGACCTCGGCCGGCGTGAGGTCGGTCGGTGGCTCCTGCTCGTACTCCCGGTCGTAGTCGACCCTCGGCTCCCGCCCGTAGCGAAGGTAGGTGACCAGCCCGAGTCCCCCGGCGATCAGGATCAGGGCGATGGAGCCGAGGATCAGGCCGATCCGGCCAGCCTGCGCCGCCGCCTCGACCTCACCGGCGAAGATCTCCTCCTCGTTGAGAATGGCCTCGAGGCCGTTGCCCGAGCCCGTGCGGGCGCCGGACGTGGATGCCAGCAACGAGGTCGGGAAGGCCGTCCGGATCTCGACCCAGGTCTCGGGGGGGACACCGGAGGCCTCGAGGGACGGCGAGACACCATCGTCGCCGAGGGACGTCGATCCGTCCACCCCGTACGGATGGCCCCACACGTACACCTCTCCGGCGGATGGATCACCAGGGAGGTTCACCCGGGCGATGACCCGGTCCACCCCGACGGCCCACTGGTCGCCCCAGACCTGGAGGTTGAGGTCGACGACGTCATCATACGCCGTTGCCACCCCCCGCATCGTGTAGTCGATCTCGAACGTCCTCGTCGTGTCGATGGACCGGTGGTGCCACACGACCCGCACGAACGTGGGCGTCACTGCGACCCCGTAGGTGCCCGGAGGTGACGTGCACCCGAGTTCCGTGCA
>CAZYGP010000395.1:0-1789 GCA_964647265.1 uncultured Acidimicrobiaceae bacterium
CCGACGTGATGCGGGAGAGAGCAATCGGATACGGATGTTCGCGTTCCAATCGGTGCTGTTGTCGAGCTCCGACGCGTACTCCGACACGATCCCTCGGTCGCGATCGATCTCGATTCGCGTCCGAACGTCGACACCCGTCTCACACTCCTCAGATGAGGGTGACAGCTGCCCCGAAGATACCGATGCTCGCGACCATGATCGCGAGTTGGATGATTCCCCGCACGGCGGGCGGGGTCCGCTTCGCCGTGAACTGGTGGATGAGCGCCAGGCCGCCTGCGAGGACGATCAGGGTTCCCTTGAGCTCGAAGCGTGACCACGGAAGCCCGTACTCGGTGTACATCCACACCCCGGAGATGAGGGCGACGGCGAATGCCGTCCACGACACGACGCCGAAGCGGCGTGCCAGGACCCTCAGCAGCTCGCGGTCGTCGGTGTGTCGCCTGACCGCAGCCACGAGGAATCCGAGGACGATGAGGCCACCTGTCCACACCGCGGCCGCGAGCAAGTGGATCCAGTTGACGACCTCGAACGTGGTCAAGAAGCGTCGCCCTCGAGGAACTTGACGATCTCGTCCACCAAGGCGTCCGTTCGGTCAGGGTCGAGGCGTTGGAGCTGGGGCTCGTCACTCGAATCGACCCTTCCAAGGAGCGGTCCGAGGAACGGCTCGTCGTAGGACTCCATCTCCTCGAGATACTCCTCGAGTTCGGAACCCGAGTTCTCGATGGCCTCGTCGACCTTCGCGGAGTACTCGGCGTCCACGGCGATGAGATCGGACGTGTCGATGTGGAGGTTCGTGATGTCGGCGATCTTCTCCACGATCGCCAGGACTGCACGGGGGAACGGGTTGCCTGCGAGGTACGGCGGAGTGGGCGCCCACATGCTGATCGAGCGGATCCCCGCCTCCTTGCACGCACCCTGGACCGCGCCGACGATGCCCGTCGGGCCCCGGTAGTTCGAGGATTCGAGTCCGCTGTGGATGACGCTGACGAGATCGGTCCCCACACCGGTGAGGACAACGGGGTCCCTGTGTCCGACGGCGCCGACGTAGGCACCAGCGAGGATGACCTCCTCCACGCCAACGGAGTCGAGCACCTCGACGAGGCTGCGGGAGAAGGTCTTCCAGAGGAAGTTCGGCTCCTGGCCCGTCACGACGACGAGGTCGCGATCGTCGTCTGGTCGGTACACGGCGGTGATGGAGATGCCGGGCCATTGGATCGGTTTGCTCACCCCGTCGTTGATGGCGATCGTCGGGCGCTGCTGCTGGAAGTCGTAGAAGGGATCCGCTTCGAGCTCGGCAAAGATCTCGGTTCGCTGGTGTGCGTCGAGGATGAACTCAGCCGAGGTGGAGGCCACGTCGCACGCGTCGTTCCAACCGCCGAACGCAACGACGGCGACAGGGCTCCGCAGCTGCGGGTTGTGCAGGCGCCTGATCACGTCCATGACCGCGAGGGTACCCACGCTCGCGCGTAGATGACCGGTGTGTTCAGTGTTTTCGCGATCGCCGATCAGTCCCGATCGGGCGGTCTCACCGGGCGAGGAGCGCGGCGAGGGCCGAGGGCGTGTCGACGGGGAGGTCGCACACATGGTGTTCACACACGAAGGCGAGTCGGAGCCCGGTAGCGGGACGATCTGCGAGGAGCGGTACCGCGGACCCGGATCCGTCCCCGAACGCGAGCACGACGTCGGGGCGGAAGGCGCTCCACACGGTCTCCCGGAGTGCCGCCGTGTCGTCTCCGACGATCGCGACCTCCCGCACCCCGACGACGTGCGTGAGCCAAACGGCGAGTGC
>CAZYGP010000396.1:0-1770 GCA_964647265.1 uncultured Acidimicrobiaceae bacterium
ATTGAGATAGACCAAGCGCCGGTCAAACGGTTTTGCCAGCAACCGCTCCCAAGTCGTGGGCAACGTCTGAAGCCAGATGCGCCAAGCGTATTCTATCTCTCGCTCAATCCAGGCAGGACGACGAAAGCAGTTCTGTAAATAGCGGCAGGCTGAATCGAGTTTTTCCGGTGTCTCTCGATGAACGAGGAAGACAACACCGACATGGAGCGGCAAAGCTCCTTCGTACAAAGCAGCCTGGGCATCAACCGCCTTGTTTTGTCGAATTGAGGCACCCACATCTACCGCATTGTGGTCTGCTGAGAGATTCTGAGCGGAGATGGCTTGGCGTGTCACCCGGCTCATGTTCTCTTTGATTAGGGCTTCGTTTGCCCGAGTAATCTGACAAAAGCACTCTGTGTCATAGACCGCATCGCGAGCGAAAATATCCCAGAAATATCGAAGCTCCTGTGCCTTATTGGCCCAACCCGCAGGCTTATCAACAAAAGGCATGGTTGCCACATACTGGCCCTTGGCGAACACAAACGAGCGGTCTGCAAAGGGGACGGATTGCTGCTTAGGAAACAGGTGGGTCGTTAAATGAATATCAGAGACCGACTGCTCTTCAATCCCGTCTATTCCGTAACGCATCACCTGGGGTAGCGGCGGCGCTGGCCCCTGATTGAACCGGCTCCATAGGGCTGCCCAGAGCCTATCTTCATCCATGGGCATCACCATCAGATTCATCTTGGTAGCCAGGAGCTGTTCCCAGCGGATGAATCCATCAATGAACGCACGCTCAAAGACCTCCTCATAGTGGAGGCTATGGGCAATCTGAGCAGAGCCAGCAACCCGACTCCAGAGTGACTCCAGCCTAGCCAACGAGCGCTCAATCCAATCCGCTGCATTGGCCGTTTGAGGATCAACGCTGTAGGTACAGTAGAATCTCAGAAACTTGGGCTTGCGCAGCCCCGATTGGGTCAATTCGCTAATCCGCTGTTTCTCACCCAAAAGCAAGAACTGTAAAGGAGGGGAGCCACTCTGTAGGGCGAGTTCTGACAACCGCCGCTGCGTAGATCCATCGGAACTAAACGAACCAAAATGAACCGTCAAGGTTTCCTGGGAAGGTAGATCCTTCAAACCGTTTTCGATAGCGTCAAAAATGTTCTCTACCTGATCTGAGCTAAGGGTTGTATGAACACCTTTTGTCTCAAAGCCAAAGACAAACTGGAGGGATTCTCCCCTTGTGCCCTGCTTACGGAGCAGATAGGCCGCAGTTTTACGGTCGCGCAGCTCAAAGCGGATCAGAGCTTCGAGCGGAATCTGGTTTTCGATGGGAATCAGCTTGAGCCTTTCTAAGCCATTATGGGTGGAAGTAATCTTCTCTCCGGGTTTGAGTTTCATAATCAACCTCAATAGGAATGCTGCTTGGAAGCTCGCTGTTGCACTGGCCGCTGAACCTGTTGCTGGAGCGAACAATAGCGGACATGGCCACGGCTCCAGCGCTTAGGAACGGGCAGAAATTTTGAAAGAAAGCGGTAGGGGCGAGAGCCCGTCAGGATCCACCAGGTTGCGCAACCCCAGATGATAAGGGCAATGCTCCAGTCCACACTTAAGCCCAAGACTTGCGATGAAAGCAGCCCGACAACCAACGAGATTGCACCAAAGGGAAGGAACAGGTCAGCTGGAATGGGGCCGATGCTTGGACGAGTACCGAGCAGATTATTGACGGGCCGAAATGTATCGGCTTGGGAAGGGGAACGTGCCATCAATTCCCCCCTAAGCCGCTGCGCC
>CAZYGP010000397.1:0-1349 GCA_964647265.1 uncultured Acidimicrobiaceae bacterium
GATGGCCGACCGTTCTTCCTGACTGCGGCGCACTCGGAGGCCGACTTAGCCGCGTTCTCCCAGACCTTTCAGGAAGCAGTGACAGAGTTGATGCTGCACGATTTGTTAGGTGGGGATAAGCTCGCCGCGCATCGCGAACTCAAAAGAACCCAGAATCTTCCTCCCACGGATGGCGCGCGACTTGGGCTTGATGAGTTCGGCAACCCGGGCTGGTACCTCGAGGATCCAGAGAGGCCGAGGAAGTACCTGCAGTTGAAGGATGTTGTTTACCATTCCGCAAGGGAGGGCGGGAAATGAAGTACGAATCCGTGGACTTCGACCCATTCCGCCTCGGAGAAGTCGCTTATGTCGCTCCAACGACTGAGGCGCAACGGGAGATCATCGTTTCCGCGCGGATGAGCGACGAGGCCAATCTCGCGTTCAACGAGTCATCCAGACTGCGCATCAAGGGATCGATCAACCTAGACCGGTTGTTGGGGGCGGCGCGTGCCGTCACGGATCGCCACGACGCACTGCATGTCGTCATTACAGGTCGGGGCGACGAGATGTGTCTGCTGAAGGATCACAGCGTTCTGATCGAGTTTCTCGATCTTCGTGAGCTGCCGGCACAAGAGCGCGAATCGCGCTCCACAGCGATATGCGATAAGTTCGCCAAGACGCCGATCAACCTGCAGGAAGGCCCGCTCTTCTGGTGTGTGCTCGTGGCCCTGGAAGCGGATCTGCATGAACTGATGCTCTTCGCTCATCACGTCATCGGAGACGGCTGGTCGTTCGCGGTGATCGAAGAAGAGATCGTTGCGCTTTATAACCAACCGGAAACGGGGAAACAGTTGCCACCGGCGCCGTCATTCATTGACTATGCGGAACGGAGTGCCATCGAGACCAGTGAGGACGTCGACTTCTGGGTCAACCAGTTTAGGGAGCTTCCTCCAGCCCTCGATCTACCGGTCGATAAGCGACGGGCATCGGCAAGACAATTCTCGGCCGGACGTATCGATCCGGTCTTTCCGGAATCCACGGTCAAGCAGGTTGCGGACCTTGCAAAGCGGTTACATTGTTCTGTCGTAACCGTAATGATGGCGGGATTCGCCACGCTTTTATACCGCCTCAGCGGGAACACCGACGTCGTGATCGGGCTCCCCTTGGCGGGGCAGGCTAAATCTGGACTCGAAGGACTTGTCGGGCACTGCGTCCAGACGTTGCCGATTCGATTGCGGCTCGCTCCTGAAATGCGCTTTACCGATTTGGCGCAGAGCGTTCGCTCTCGCATTCTCGACGCATCCGAGCACTCCAGCTTTACTTTCGGCACACTGGTGCGGAAGGTGGCGGGAGATCACGACCGCAGCCGT
>CAZYGP010000397.1:1359-1763 GCA_964647265.1 uncultured Acidimicrobiaceae bacterium
GCCGTATTCCCTTGATGTCGATGCTTTTTAACATTGATCAAGCCAGCGACTTGTACGTGTTTGGAGGCGCCGACTGCACTGTGGGTGGTGTGCCTCGGGTAGCCGAGAATTTTGAGCTGTCGCTGAACGCCGTTCCGAGCAGCGATGGCATGGTCATCGAGACGATGTACGCGGATTCGCTGTTCTCCGAATCTACTGTAAGTGAATGGATGGAAATGTATCGCCACATCCTGGAGAGCGCCTGCAGAGATCCGGGAATGGCGCTGTCCATGTTGGATATTGGCAGTTGCAGCGGCGCCTACCAGCGTTTGAACGCCACGGCGCGCGCGTATCGGCACGCGGATTTCGTCGCGTTGGTGGAGGCGGGGTCGCGGATCGAGGGCGGGGCGGTTGCGGTCGTCGGC
>CAZYGP010000398.1:0-1762 GCA_964647265.1 uncultured Acidimicrobiaceae bacterium
CGTTGAGCCCGGACATAGGCCCGTCATTCCGGCTAGGAAGCCGGAATCCAGTCACCAGGGATGGGATGGCTACAGTCCAACACCTCGGCATGCGCAAGGTTGTAATGTTAGACCCCTCTTTGCTTTGGACCCCCTCTTTGGATGCTTAGTGGAGGCGCCAGATCTGATCTCCTCTCGTCGATTGGTTGTACCCCGTGACATGACGAGTGGGTCGCGATATCGAATCGTCAAGCATCATGCCATACGCCAGGTAAACCCCTATCATGTCATAATGTAAGAACTGACCCCGCTCCCCGTAACGCTCCCCGTAATGTAAGAACTGACCCCGCTCCCCGCGCTCCCCGTACAGGCCGTTCAATCTAGTGACGACCACAGGCGTGATGTTCAAGCAATCGGTGTGCTGTCCTGCTTACGGAAGGCCTGAGCTTCTCATAAGCGATGGGAGTGAGATGAAGCATATCCCGGTAAAGCTGGGACGTCTGCTTATCAGGCTGCAAGCGGAAAACGTCCTCGAAATCCAGAACCGTTACACGGTCACTCGCTAGAGTCATAAGTTGCTCGTTAAGTATTCTTCGCGCATTTTCCACTTCAACCGACCAGAACGGCCGTCGGTACAGGGGCACGTTCCCAACAGGAAAGACAGTGGTAAGGATGACGCAAACGTGCTGATCGAGACTCATCTGGACCAATATGTCGATATTATCGAAGGCAGCGTTGATAATGGAATTCATGCGGCCAGGGAACAACGGAATCGTCTTCAGATCATTTATTCCGACCTGCAGCAGGATAATGTCGGGTTCCAGATCAAGTGCATGCTCGCGAAAACGCCCTAGCACCTGCGCGGTCGTCTGGCTGGCGATGCCGCGATTGATGTAGGTGAGATCGTTCGGTTCGATTGGTACCGGCCAGTCAGCAGCGCGCGAGTCTCCGTACACAATCACGATCGGTCCATTCGTGGCAGAAACGCTCGAGGGGAATGCTTCGAGTTCGTACGGATCGAGGCGAAGCGCATTGAGTTGCAGGTAAAAGCTTCGCCCTTGGAGGAAGAGCAATACATTCGCCGGTACAGACAGCACCAGGGCAAGCGCGAGCACCAGCGTGATAGTTCTTCCCGATCTGATCATCGCCTGAAGCGAGATTGAAGCGACAGCATGCGCTTCTCGAGAACGTTCCAGGTGACCCACGCGATGGCCAGCGTTACGGCACTTGCCAGAATCGCGTAGAACAGGGTCCTGGGAACCGCGGAGCCGAAAACCAGCGGCGCAGTGGACGGATCGTAGAATATTTTGACGAATGTTCCTGCCGGGCCGTGGAAGATGTACATGGAGTAACTGTACTTGCCCGCGATCCGCATGATGCGGGACTCAAACACCGCGCTCATCCAGTCACTCTTTTCGGCCCCAAATGTCCAGATCAGCAAGGCACCGAAAAACAATGTGACCAGTGACAGGCCGAGCGTGTGGTTCAGCGGAGTCTCCCAATGCAAGCCATGACCCGGGATGGCAAGGGCGAGCAGCACGGTGCCCAGAATCAGGCAACCGCGCTTCGCGAGGACCGTGCGCTTGGCAACTTCGAGGTCCCCGCGCACAATCAGGGCCAACAGCGCGCCAACGGCCAGGCAATCCATCCGGGCCGGAGTGATCACGAAAGTCATCAGCGGCTCTGCGCCATTCAAAGTGAATGCCAGGCGAACTGAAAATGCCAGGGCAATCAGACTGATGCAGATGCCGACGAGTGCCTTTCGAGTGCAGAGCAGCACGAT
>CAZYGP010000399.1:0-1759 GCA_964647265.1 uncultured Acidimicrobiaceae bacterium
CATTGCTGGCGTTCGCCGGGATGCCGACCCATTCGCCAGGCTGAACCCCTGCCGCCCGATGCAGCAATCGCCGGGCGCGGTAAGCATCACGCACCAGCACCACCGTCGCGCCGCCCAGCCGCTCCGACCAGGCTGTTTCTGCCATATCAAACGTTACAGCACCCTGTAAAGCTGTGTCAGTAGGCAGAGTCAGTACAGTATCCATCGGTGGGTGGGCAGCATAATCCGCGCCGCGCACCGGCAAGCCGCCCAGCGCGCCCACTGGACAAAAGCCACCTAACCATAACTTTCCCCAATCAATCGGCAAATTCAGCATCGACTTCATTCTCCTCTTTATCCCTTACCACCAGATGCCAAACGCTGTGTGTCGCCCATGCCAGTACGAAAAATCCCGTACACGCCAGCACAATCGCCGCACCGGATGAAACATTGGCATAAAACGACGCATATAACCCCACAATCCCCGAAACCAGCGCCACTACTGCCGCGATACCCATCATGGGCCACAAGCGATTAGTGAGGAGCGAAGCCGTCGCCGCTGGCGTGATGAGCAGAGCCGTTGTCATCACCACGCCGACGATCTGAATACTACTGACCACTGTGAACGCTAGCAGGATTAGCAGGAGATAGCGCAGGCGCGGGGCACTCAGCCCGATCACTTCGGCGTGGATCGGGTCGAATGAAGTCAGTTCCAGTTCCTTGTGGAACAGAAACAGCGCGACCAGCACCAGCCCCGTGATCGCCACAATCAGGTACAAGTCGCTCTGTGTGACACCCAGGATATTGCCGAACAGGATGTGGGTGAAATCGCGGAACGAACGGGCGGTACTCATTAGCAGGATGCCGAGTGCGAACATGCCGGTAAACACTACACCAATCGCCGTATCCTCACGGATGACCTCGCGCCGGGACAGCCAACCGATGCCAAGCGCGGTCAGCACGCCCGCCACCAGTGCCCCAATGGAAAGACTCCATCCATTGAGATAGGCGACCACCACACCGGGCAGAATGGTGTGCGACAGGGCATCGCCGATGAAGGCCATGCGCCGCAGGACGACGTATACGCCGATACTGGCGCACGTCAGACCGACCAGCACCGCCGCCATCAGCGCCGTCTGCATGAAGTTGAATTGGAACGGTGCGGTCAGCCAGTCGATCATCTCTGTCATGCCAGTTCCCCTACTTTTAACCCGAAGAATGCGCCCGGCGGCGGTTGTATCTCGCGCCCTTCTGCCAGATACAACGCGCCATCAAAGTCCGCTTCCAACCGCCCTAAATCATGCGTGGCGGTGATGACCGTTCTGCCCTGTGCACGCAGACCGTCCAGCACCTGCACGATCACAGCGCGGGTCTCTATATCCACGGCGTTAAGCGGTTCGTCCAGCAGGAGCAGTTCCGCTTCCTGCGCTAATGCACGGGCGAGCATGGCTCTCTGCTGTTGACCGCCGGAAAGCTGACCAATCTGCCGCTCGCGCAAATCGCTTAAGCCAAGCTGGTCGATCATGGCATCGGCAATTTCCCAGTCGTCGCGTGAAGGGCGGCGAAACCAGCCCAGATGCACATAGCGTCCCGTCAGCACCAGCTTGCGGAGTGTGATCGGGAAGCGCCAGTCGATCTCGCCGCGCTGTGGCAGATATGCGACACGGTGATGGCACGCACCAGGCGGGTTGCCGTAGATCGAAATCGTGCCGGAACGGACGGGCAGAAGCCCTGCCACCGCTTTGAGCAACGTGGACTTGCCCGCCCCATTATGCCCGAC
>CAZYGP010000400.1:0-1756 GCA_964647265.1 uncultured Acidimicrobiaceae bacterium
CCCTCGACGGAACGTTGTGCTTCGCTGATATCTCCGGGTTCACGGCACTCTCCGAGAAGCTCGCGACGCGTGGCCGCGTCGGTGCCGAGGAACTGACCGAGGTCCTCAACAGGGTCTTCGGGGAGATGCTGCGCCTCGCATGGGACCGCGGAGGCACCCTCCTCAAGTACGGCGGGGACGCGCTCCTGCTCCTGTTCGAGGGTCCCGACCACGCGGTCCAGGCGGCGAGCGCGGCCGTCGAGATGCGTGCAGCGCTGCGTCGCGCGGTCGACATCCCCACTTCGGTGGGTCGGGTGATGCTGAGGATGTCGGTCGGACTCCACTCGGGACCCGTCCATCTGTTCATGCCGAGCGGAACGCACCGTGAGCTGATCGTCGCCGGGCCCACCGCCTCCCGGGTGAACGAGATGGAGGGAACCGCCGTTGCTGGTGAGATCGTGGTGAGTGACGACACCCGGACCCTGCTGCCGGAGGGCGCGGCCACGACCCCGAAAGGGAACGGGTGGCTGCTGAGATGGCGGACCAGCCGCACACCGCCAAGCGGTCCGCCACCGGGGTCCGATCGCACTGGGCACGCATCCGAGGACAATCTCTCCACCGCCCTGCGCTCGGTCCTGACCGCCGGGGCGATCGACTCGGAACATCGGCTTTCCACCGTCGTGTTCACCAAGGTCGACGGGATCGACGACCACATCGCCTCGGTCGGCGCCGAGGAAACGGCTCGGGAGATAGCTGAGCTCGTCGAGAACGTGACCCACATCGCGGACGCCGAGGAGGTGACGTTCCTCGCAACCGACGTCGACGCGAACGCCTTCAAGATCATCCTCGTCGCCGGAGTACCGACGACGTCGATGGATGAGGATGGGAAGGCGCTGCGGGCGGCGAGACGGATCGCAGACATCCCAACGCCCCTCGGCGTGAAGATCGGTGTGAATCGGGGACACGTGTTCTCGGGTGAGGTCGGATCGGACCTGCGGTCCACCTACACGATCATGGGTGACACCGTGAACCTCGCAGCTCGGCTCATGGCGGCCGCCCCCGTCGGCGCCGTGTACGCAGCGCCCCAGGTCGTCGACGGCTCGACCACCCTTTTCGCCTCCGAGCCCGTCGAACCGTTCTTCGTCAAGGGCAAGACCCAACCGGTTCGAGCGCTGGCGCTCGGCGAGGAAACGGGCACGAGGACCGCACGCGAAGCGACCACGGTGCCCTTCGTCGGGAGGGCCCACGAACTCGGCCTCCTCCGTGACGCCGTCACCAGGGTCTCGGATGGAGAGGGCGGCGCGTTCGCAGTCACCGGTCCGACGGGGATCGGCAAGACGCGGACTGTCGAGGAGGCCGTCTCGGGATCCGGGGTCCACACCATCGAGATGCGAGCCGAGCCCTACGGTGCGGCCAACCCGTACCGACCATTCCGCGACCCGGTCAGAGCATTGCTCGGCATCGAACGAGCTTCGAACGACGAGATGTCGAAGGCGCTCCGGGCCACCGTTGAACGCCAGGCGCCGGACCTGCTGCCATTGGCGCCGCTTCTTGGTGACATCACCCAGGTGGATGTTCCCGACACCGACGAGTCCGGGGCCATCGATCCACGCTTCCGCCAGAACCGGACGATCGACACCTTCGTGGCGGTCCTCGCAGCCCTGCATCCCGACTCACTGGTCATGGTCGGGGAGGACATGCACTGGGCGGATGCGGCGAGCGAAGCACTCATCGCACGACTCGCCGTCGAGGCGCACAGCCATCCGTGGCTCGTGAT
>CAZYGP010000401.1:0-1753 GCA_964647265.1 uncultured Acidimicrobiaceae bacterium
GAGCGAACCCCGTGCGTCGAGCTGCGCCGTGAGGGGATCCACGAGTCCGGCGATTGCCGCGGCCCGACGGGCAGGGCCGATGAGGTCGAGTCCCGGTTCGTCGAACGACAGCGATGTCTGGGTTCCTCCGGTCGATGGGTCAGCCGCCGGTTCGAGGTCCATACCGAGCTCCCGATGCGCCAGCTCGTCCAACTCGGGCGCCCGCTGCGCCGGGTTGACGAGCCATGCGGCAAGCATCGAGTCGAATCCGATGCTCGGTACGGCGATGTTGCTTTCGAGGAACGCACGGATCACCGGCTTGAGGTCGTGACCGAAGATCGTGCATCGGTCGCCCGACAACACGGAGGCGGCAATGTCGAGCGGCACGAAGGTGGCAGGATCGCCGTCGACAACGATCCCCGACAACGTGTCGTCATCCCAAACAGGTGAAACCGCCGCGCCTGGTCCGCCGAAGGCCCTCGCAGCCTGATCCGATGTGATAGCCGTCACGACATCGATGTCCTCGAGGTTCGAGCCGGTGGAAGCCCCGAGTCCACCCTGCTGGTCGAGGCGAACCCAGAGCGTACGGAACGCGAGGTCGTCGAAGAGCGCGCGCACCGTTTCGCGGTCGAACGGCCGAAGCTCGAGATCGCTGGGATCGAGTCCATCAATGGGTACGTCGCGCACCATCGTCATGAGGGTGCGGTTCAACAGCACCTGGGCGTGCGAGGCTTCGAGGTTGTCGCGAAGTCTCGGACTCAGGTCCTCAAGGTGTTCATAGAGGTCCTCGAGACTCCGATAAGTGCTGATCAGCTTCGCTGCCGTCTTCTCCCCTACACCAGGGACGCCAGGGAGGTTGTCAGACGTGTCACCGCGCAGGGCTGCATACTCGACGTATCGATCGGGCGGGATCCCATACCGCCCCTGGATCCATGCCGGCGTCGCGTGCACCGTGTCGGAGATCCCCCGTCGCGTGTAGAGGATCGTGACGCCATCCGTGGACAGCTGGAACGCATCCCGGTCCCCTGTGACGACCACGAGGTCGTATCCCTGTGTTCGGCCACGCTCGACAAGGGTGGCGATGACGTCGTCTGCCTCGTAGCCCGCCAAGCTGACCTGGGGGATCTCCATGGCGTCGAGCACGTCGCGGATGAGGGGCAGCTGGCTGCGAAAGAGGTCAGGTGCGGCGTCGCGTGTGGCCTTGTACGCGGGATACGACTCCGTCCGGAAGGTTGGCTCCCTGCGGTCCCATGCGACGGCGATCGCATCGGGGGCTTCCTCGTCAAGCAGCTTGATCAGCATCGAGGTGAAGCCGAATACGGCATTCGTGACCTGTCCCGACGGCGTGGCAAGATCTGGGGGCAGTGCGTAGAACGCCCGGTAGGCGAGGGAGTGACCGTCGAGGAGCGCGAGCTTCGGCATCGATGCGACCGTAGCGCAGGTCGCGTCGTCACGCGACGAGGGTGTCCGTCGTCAGGGGATCAGGTGGATCGGTTGCCCATCGATGGCCGCTGCCCACGTCGTACGATCCGTGATGCTCCCCGCAACGCTGTACGAGACGAAAACCCAGCACCCGGGTGAGGCCGGCGACGCACCCGTCCCTCCGGGACACGTGTAGCTGGGTGGGATGTCGAACCGGAACTGGATCCACTCGTTGTTGTACTGGCCCGACGTGAAGCTGAGTCTGCACGTGGTGCCCGCGCCGCCGTTGGAGTCCGGACCCCACGCACCGGTGGCTGCACCGCCGAGCACGTCGACGCCGTCGGAGACCCGC
>CAZYGP010000402.1:0-1746 GCA_964647265.1 uncultured Acidimicrobiaceae bacterium
GACTACGAGGTCGTCTTCCAAGCCCAGACGGTGCCCTCGGAGGTCGTCTCGTTCCCGCCGGTCGCGATCAGCGTCGGCTCAGGATCGATCACGGGTACCGATCCGGACGGCGTCGCGATCGCCGCGAACGTGCTCGATCTCGACCCCTGGGGAGCGTCGAGTAACGGTGAGATCCGACTCGCCATCTCCAGTTTGCTCGAGGCCTTCGTCGACGGTGACGCCACCACCATCGCGAGCCTGCTCGACGCGTCCACGGTGTGGAACGGGCAGACCGCTTCGGAGGTCGTCGCCGAGTGGACGACGGGGGTCGACGACGAGACCGACAGTCGGTTCGACTGGCTCATGGGAGCCGCGTCCGGTTCGGGCGACGCCTACACGTTCACGCTCCAGCGCGGACGGGCGAGTCGCCTCACCCCCATCGATGGCGAGCTGCGGGCGCGCGCTTGGGATCAGGCGCACACGCAGGATCCAAGTCTTCAACTTGGCATGGTTCGCGCGGACTCGTCGTCACCCTGGAGAACGACCGGGAACGGCCTGCACGTGGACGAGGCCGCGCTGGAGTCCATTAGCACCCGCGTGCGCTCGGGAACGGAGAGCTACGTTCGCAACGGGATCGAGTTCCGGGTCGAAGAGTTCGCGTCCTTCCAGCTGACCTCGTCTTCCGTGAGCGGTGACGGGATCACCGATGGCACCATGACCGAAGACAGCGACGGTATGGATGTCGAGTGGTTCGCGTTTCTCTCCGACTCGGCAAGCGTACCGAGCGGACCTTCGCCGTTCGCGGGCGACTTCTCCCAGGTGACGCCAGGGGGCACCTACACGATCGACGCCACCTCATCGGCGGGCGTCGACTCGATCGCAGTGAGCTACAACGTGCCCGCGGAGATCTACCCAACCGTGTTTCTGACGATGGACGTCGAGGGCAACCTCGTCGTCTCATGGGCCGACTTGAGCGCCCACTTGAACCGGGCGTACTCGGGGGCGGACGTCGAACTGGTCGAGACTTCGACCGACACCTCGATCGCCTCCCTCGACGATCTGCCCATGGGGCGCACCAAGGCGGTGTTCGACGCCAGCTCGCTCGTCGTCGGTACCGATTACTCGGCCATCGTCTCGGTCATTGATACCGGCAACGCGATCCACGAGTACGAGTACCGATTCACATACCCCCCGGGAGACTTCGCGTTCCTGTCGGGGACGGTGGCCGACTCCTTGGCCACGCCTATTCAAGGACTCCTCATCACCGCTCGTGACATGGCTGGGGCCCTGCAGGGCAGCGCCACCAGTGCCGCGAACGGGACGTACTCGTTGCCGCTCGGTCCAGGGAACTACGAGGTCGCTCTCGAGGATTCCTCCGGCTCGTACGTTCTGCCAGCGTCCAGGGAGGTGTCGATCCTCGCCGACGGTATGAAGGGCCAGCTCGAGATCGTGGTCGACGGCAGCGCGAGTGACGGGACCGTCGACTGGATGGTCACCAGCGCCGCGGCGGTGATCAGCGGTCTCGTCACGGTGGGCGGCAACCCACCGAGCAACGCGACGATCCACACGTACATCGACGGGTTCTTGCTGTCGAGCGCCTCCCTCTCGATCGACGACATGGGCCTGTACAGCGTCACGGTTCCCGCGGGAGACGTCGCCGTCGTCGCCCAGGTGGGGGTCGGCTTCGAGGCCTACGCGATTCCTGCACCCTACGTCGCGACGCTGGCCCCCGCCATGCCGCCGGCACAGATCACGCACGACTTCGCC
>CAZYGP010000403.1:0-1742 GCA_964647265.1 uncultured Acidimicrobiaceae bacterium
TTGCCAGCCAGATGCCGCACCGGCGCGCCGGTGCGGCATCTGGCTGGCAACCGCCAGAGGGAGGACCGCATGAGCCTGACCGACATCGCCGCACGCATCGACCGGAAAATTCGAGCTCAGCATCACCCGTTCTGCACCGAAGACTTCGAGCACATGTTCGAATATCGGCCTCACACTTGAGGCGTTCCACCGGGCATCGAACATGCCCATGCCGCTGAGTTTGCAGCAGGTGCCCGGCAGTTCGGCGATGGCGCGCGTGCCACGCTGCCAGTGCGCAAACCCCGACGGATCACGCGACCAGGGCGAACCCGCGTGGCACAGAGCCACATTGAGTGCAGGCACGCGTGCGAGGATCTCGGCCATGGGCTCGAGCTGTGCCGGCACCAGCTGCAGATCGAAAGACAGGCCCCGCGCGGCAAGTTCTGCCAGCCCTTCGTGCCAGCGCGGATCCCGTATCAGCTCTCCGGACCCCGTATGTATGTCTTCGTCGGCGGCGCGCCCGATCGCGTGTGGAAATCCGCCGCTCGAGCTGTCGGCCTGGCGCTGCAGCCAGGCGGTCTCTGACAGTTCCTCGCCGGCCGCGACCCCAACCTGCACGTGTACGGAGGCCTGCAAGGGCAGCGCGCCGGCGTCGGAAAGCAGGTCGTCGACGAGATAATTGCGCTGGATCGGTCTGGGGTCGCCGAAAAAGCGTTTCACGCCGCGCGCCATCAACCACGGATAGTGGCAGGCCTGCAGGTCCCACAGGTGATGGTGAGCATCCACGAACGGCGGGATCGAAGCGGCCATCAGGCCACCTCCGCAAGCTGTGGCCACCATGCCAGGATCTCCGCGCCCACACGGTCGGGTGCCTCCAGCGTGCAAAGGTGACCGCAGCCGGGGAGCACGCGAAAGCGGCCATCGAGCAGAGTCTGCGCAGCGCTTTGCTGTACTGACACAGGGACCAGTCCATCGGCCCTGCCGGCCAGCCACAGCACTGGCAGTTGCAGTCCGGCAAGCGTCGCGCGCAGATCAGGACGCGCACGCAAGGCCGCCACCTGGCGACGAAACACCTCCGGGCCGAGCGCGGTGGCCATATCGATCACCACCTGTTCGAGTTCCGGCGCCACAGCAGATTTATGCGAAAAATACGCCGGCAACAATTCCTCGCGAACGACACCGTCGAGATCGCCGGTCTCGGCGCGTTCAAGCTGACGCATACGCTGCGCACTGCGTGCCGGCGTTTCAGCCAGCGGATTCGTGCTTAGCAACACAAGCCCGATCACGCGCTGGGGCGCTAGGCGACAGATCTCGACAGCCACCATTCCCCCCTGCGAAAACCCGCACAGAACGAATTTCGGCGGCGCCTGCGCCAGAATGCGAGTCGCCAGCTCAACGATGGTACTCGCAGCACCCAGGTCGGCGACGCATTCGCAAGAAGGGGCGCCCGCGCTGGCCTCGAGTTCGGCAACCAGCGGATCGAAAACCCGCCGGTCGCACAGCGTACCCGGCAGCAACAGCAGCGGGGGCGAGGACATGCCTCAGCGAGCGGTCCAGCCGCCATCAACACGCAAAGACGTGCCGGTAATCATGGCGGCGGCGTCGGACGCCAGAAACACCACGGCGGCGGCGATCTCCTCCGGCGTCGCCAGCCTGCCCATCGGAATGCTGCCCAGCACCGTGTCGCGGAACGCCGGGTCCTCCAGCATAGGACGTGTCATCGGGGTCTCCACGAAAGTGGGCGCCACGGTGTTCACGCGGAT
>CAZYGP010000404.1:0-1730 GCA_964647265.1 uncultured Acidimicrobiaceae bacterium
TCGGTGAAGCCGTCGGGGAGCAGCGCAGGCGCCTCCTCGACCAGTTGCGCCACGGCGAGCTCGCTGAGGCGGAGCGGACGTTCGCGGACATGGAAGTCATCCACGACCTGCTCGCCGCCCTCGACTACCCGGACGGAATGACGTCCGGGCTGCGCCGTACTACGGATGTCGCCCGTTCCCTGATCGAGCGGTCCCGTGCAGACCTGACCGCAACGATCGTCCAGGAACGCCTACGTCGACAGCTCGCCGAGACCGACCGGGAAGCCTCGGAGTGACTTGACCGCTTTCGAGGAAAGCGACGACACGGCGATACCATGGCGCCTCCGGGGGTGTAGCTCAGTCCGGCAGAGCACTACGTTCGCAACGTAGGGGCCACGGGTTCGAATCCCGTCACCTCCACCGACCTGTTTCCCTTGTGACGCAAGGGCTGCTCGCTAGTCCTGCCTCGCTGCCCTACAGCTCCAATCCTCGTTCTGTGCGCGTTCTGTGCGCGATCGCGTCGGTGATGAGCTGTTCGAGGCGGTCGGCGGCTATCTCGTCGAGGGGTTCGTAGAGGTGCCCATAGATGTCGAGGGTGGTCTTGATTGACGTGTGGCCGAGCCTCGACTGGAGCAGTTTCGGATGCGTATTCGCAGCGATGAGTAGGGCTGCGTGGGTGTGGCGTAGGTCGTGGAAGCGCATGGGTTGGCCGACGGACGCATCCACAGCGGGGAGCCAGAAGCGTTTCCGAAAGCTGCGCCGCCTCAATGGCCCTCCTTCGGGCGCTGTGAACACGCGGCCGGTAGGTTCGGTCCCATGTTGGTCGAGGTGTGCGTCGAGGGCGTCGACGACGGGCTGGGGGAGGGTGATGGATCGTCGCGATGCCGATGTCTTGGGTTCGGTCTCTGCGATGAGGCCGCGAACTTCGGCGAGCGATCGGGTGATGGTTACGCGGCGCCGCTCGAGATCGAGGTCGCGGGCTTGGAGTGAGGCGAGTTCACCGAACCGTGCTCCGGTGAGTCCGGCGGTGAGGACAAGGGTGCGGTAGCGGGAGTCGATTGTGTCTGCGAGGTGGTGAAGTTCTTTGACGCTCAGGAACCGTTTCTCTGCCTGGGTTCGCTTTGGGAGGTTGATCCCGGTACAGGGTGTGCGTTGGATGAGGGTGTCTTCGGCTGCGGCATTGAACGCCATGGACACGAGCCCGTAGGCGAGCTGGATGGTGGCTGGCGCGTATCCTTCGTCGAACATTTTGCCGATCCAGTCCTGGATGTCGTAGCGGGTGACATCTCGGAGCGGTCGGGAGGCAAAGTGGGGGAGGACCAGTGAGCGGAGGTACGTTTCGTCGCGCTCACGTGTCGAGTCTCGGATGTGGAGCCGGGTGGTCATCCACCGGTTCGTCCATTCAGCAAAGGTGACGGTGCCGGCGTTCGGGTCGATCCAGTCACCTCGGTCGATTCGGGCCAGCTCGTCTCGGATCCACCTCTCGGCATCCCGGCGCCGCTCGAATGTATGTGAACGGGTTCGCCCGTCGGGTGTGCGGTACCGCGCTTGGTAGCGGCCCGAGCCGGCTCTGCGGATCCACCCGGCCATCACCCGTCGCCGTGCTTGGGGCGATATGTAGTTGAGGCGCAGGCATCCATGGGACGATCATCGGATCCAACCCTCTGATCAGAGTGTCATCAGAATGTCAGACCGCCTGAAACCCTTGGCGTACAAGGAAAACAATCTTCGGTGATCGGCCTGCGGAGTTG
>CAZYGP010000405.1:0-1719 GCA_964647265.1 uncultured Acidimicrobiaceae bacterium
TTCTTCGGTATCAGGTAGGAGGCGAGATCGTCCTCGGAGACGGTGTAGCGGCCGCCGTGACGGTTGACGACACCGCGAAGCCGATACCGCTCATCGATCGATGCCATGGCCGTGTCTCCGTGGCTCGAGTTGACGAGCAGCGCGCCGCCTACCCGGAGGTACCTGGTGCAGTGCTCGGACACGAACCCGGCGTAGAGGGAGACAAGCAGATCGAAGCCGCCGTCGGGCAGGTCCAACGGATCGGTGTAGTCGGCACGGAGGAACCTCACCGCCGGCGACCAAGGGCTCGGACGGTGCTCAGCAATGATCTCGCTCACACCGTCCGCGTCGTCGAAGAATCGCTGTGCGCGCCGATCGACATCGACGTAGGTGACCGAAGGGAACACGAACGACGCAGCGACATCGACGAACGATCCCGGGTACAGCACCCGTCCGGCATCGACCACCTCCCCGACGGCCCCAAACAGCCGCCAGCGGTCACCCTCATGCTGATCCTGGACAGCCCACAAACGCCTCGTGAGATCACGCACACCGGCAATCGTAACGACCCGGGCCAAACGGGAACGAGCCACCTACGAAGCGGCACGTGCGGGCGTTGCCTGCCTGGCTCGAAGTTTCCGGATTCCCCGTCACGGTTTGGGGAGGAGTCAACGGCCCACGTAGTCGTTGCGGACGTCCTGGATGAGCTCGCCGTCACGCATCTCGAGGATGCGGTCGGTCATCTCGGCCACGCTCCGGTCGTGTGTGACGATGAGCATGCCGGTCCCGCGTTCACGATTGATCTCCCGGAACAGCTCGTACACGGCGCTCGTGTTCGTCGAGTCGAGGTTGCCGGTCGGTTCATCTGCGAGGATGACCGCCGGCTTCTTCATGAGCGCCCTCCCGATGGCGACACGTTGCTTCTGCCCGCCGGACAGCTGGTTGGCGTTCTTGTCGGCGAGCCCCTCGAGGCCCAGGAGATCGAGGAGCTCGTCGACCCGTTCGCGTTCTGCATCACCGATGCGCGAACCGTTGATGCGGATGGGCATCGTCATGTTCTCGAACACGGAGAACTCCGGGAGGAGGTGGTGGAACTGGAAGACGAAACCGATGGTCTCCCCCCGCACCCGTGCCCGTTCCTTGCGGCTCAGGCCCGACGCGTCGACTCCGTCGATGGAGATGGAACCCGCTGTGGGCGTGTCGAGCAGGCCGAGGAGGTTCAACAACGTGGATTTCCCCGAGCCCGACTGGCCGATCAAGCTCGCGAACTCCCCCTGTTCCAGCGCGAAGGACACGGACGAGACAGCCCGGGTGGCCGTGCTCCCCTCGCCGTACACCTTCTCGACACCGTCAGCGACGAGGACATCAGCCATTCTGGATCACCTCGATCGGGTCGAGCCTCGATGTGGACCGCCAGGGCAGGATCGACGACAGCATGGCCACCAGGATGCCGATCGCCGCCGACGCCACGATCAGCGTCGGGCTCGGGGCGACATCGAATTCGACCGGGGCGAAGGAGAATCCCCAGATGAGGACGTAGCCGAGCGCGATGCCGACGGCAACACCCGCGACGCCGAGGATCAGGGCTTGGAGGAGGAAGATCCTCCCGGCGGATCCGTCCGTCATGCCCATCGCCTTGAGGATCCCGATCTGGCGAGTCTTCTGGACCGCGCTGATCGCGAGCGTGCTGGCGATTCCCAGAGCGACCGCCAGCAGAACAAAGGTCTGGATCAGGAAGGA
>CAZYGP010000406.1:0-1713 GCA_964647265.1 uncultured Acidimicrobiaceae bacterium
CGAACTCGCCGGGGTGCAGGATGAACGGGTCACTCTCGGTCGCCGTGACACCGGTGGTGAGGTCTGCTTGGGGAGCCTTCGGGTCGATCAGCGCGTACTTGTGGTTCTCGAAGACGCGAAAGCTCGGGTCGCAGCGCACATCCACGCTCGATGGCTGCACCATCGCCTCGTCGTACGGAGCGATCGTGATGCGACCCTCAGCAATTGCCTGTTTGATCGTACGGTCGGAGAAGATCATTGGCGTCCGATGCTAGAGACGCTGGGGAGGGTGGAGATGGCGCGCTCGAGCCGGACGAGCGCATCTTCTGCGAGGCGCGCCATCTCGGGGGCCTCTCCCGCGACGCCGAGCATCACGGTCGGGTCGATGATCGACACCGCTGTGCCGTTCGCGGTCGCCGACAGCGTGACGTTGCAGGGGAGGAGGAGACCGATCTGCTCGTCGTGCTCGAGCGCCCGATGGGCGAGTGCAGGGTTGCACGCCCCGAGGATTCGGTACGGAGGTCGTTCGACCCCGATCTTCGCCTTGAGGGTCGCCGCGACATCGATCTCCGTGAGGACGCCGAATCCCTCGTTCGCCAATGCTGAACGTATCGCAGCGTCGGCTTCATCCATGTCGAGCGGTGTGTCGATGCGCATTCCGTAGGCAGAGTGTTCCATGGGTTCCCCCTTTGGTGTGGTTCGAGCACTGGCGTAATCCTCGAGGTCGGTGCACGCGAGGTGATCGCCGTGGCTGGATCGCCTCGAGTCCGGAAACGTCATGATCCGGGATGTCCGATCGGGAGGCGCTCCACGATGACGACGGTCTCGTTGTAGCGGAACCATCGTCCCACCACCCTCGGAAACGGGAACGAGTAGGACCGGACAACGGACAGATCGAGAGAGCTGGCGATTGCCTCGACCTCGGGAACACCGACGAACTCGACGTGGGTAGGGTCAGAGCGGAATCCGGCCTCCTGCGGCACGATGATCACCACACGACCTCGCGGGCGGAGATAGGGGAGGTATCGATCGACGAGTTCCTCGGCCTCGTCCCCGGTCATGTGTTCGAGCACGTGGGCGAAGAGCAGGCTGTCGAAGGTTCCGGGTGCTCCCGAATCGGTGAACTCGTCGGGCGTCATCGCCTCACAACCGCGTGACCGTGCGGCCGTCACGGATTGCTCGTTGTGGTCGACTCCGACGCTCCCGGGGTCGAGGTCCACGAGGTTGCGGCCGATGCCACAACCGATGTCGAGCGTCCTCCCGAGTCCGAGGCGATTGAGGTTCCAGCGATAAGGGGCACGGACGTTGAGGAGACGCTTCCACCGGGAGCTCTCGGCGGCTTCGAGCCTGCGCGTGTAGTCCGCTCCCTCGGTACCTCCGGCCATCCTCGAAGCGTAGCCGTCAGGGTCTTGGTGACCTCCCCGCCGAGTGTCTCGCTCCGGACCCATCAGCCGGAGACGATCGGCAGGCCGCTCTCATACCAGTTGACGATCCCGCCGTCGATCTCGGTCACGTTCGTGAACCCGAGATCGGCGAAGACCTCCATCGCCTGACCCGTCCGGTTGTCCGAGCGGCAGTAAACGACGTACGGGGCCTCCTTGTCGAGCGCATCGAGCTGACTCGCGAAGTCGCTGCCGTAGAAGTCGATGTTCGAAGCGCCCTCGATGAACCCTTCAGCAAACTCCTCGGGAGTGCGGATGTCGAGCACGACGACGTCGGGAGTGTTCGCGATTG
>CAZYGP010000407.1:0-1484 GCA_964647265.1 uncultured Acidimicrobiaceae bacterium
ACGTGACGCCGACGTCGGTGTTCTGGACGGGGGCGCCGAACTGCGCTGCGGCGACGTCCCGATAGAACGAGGCGAGCAGCTCGAGTCCCGTCACGTAGAGGGCGTCCGAGCTGCGTCCGAGCTCGCGTTGGTGCCTCTCGGTCAGCGACTTCGGCGCCTGGCCCGCACCGTACGAGGAGGCGACCTCGGCCTCTTGGCGTCTCCTGACTGCCTCGAGGAGCGGCTCCGTCGCGGCGAGGACGATGCCGACCTGGCGGTAGGCGTCCCCTGGGTGACCCGTGAGCTCATCGGGAACGGCGAGCCACGCGTCGCGGAACGCGGCGACCCTGGGCTCGGTGGCGAGGGCGACCGCGAGCCCGGGCCTCCCGCCCGAGATCCTTGCGGCGTCGACCGCCTGGTCACGATCGATCCCCATTCCCTCGAGTCCGTCGATGATCTCATCATCGTTCACGCGACCGAACACCACGGTCCTGCACCGGCTTGCGACGGTCGGTGGAAGGTCGTCCTCGGACTCGGCCACGAACACGAACTGCGAGGACGCGATGGGTTCCTCGATGGTCTTGAGGAGCGCATTGGCCGCCTCGTCGTTCAAGAGAGAGGCCTCCTCGAGCAGGAAGACCTTCGTGTCGGCCTCGAGTGGTGAGCGGACCGATGCAGCCACGATCGAGCGCGCCTGATCCACGGTGATCGCCGTCCTGCCCTCCGGAACCACGGCGATCAGGTCAGGATGCGTTCCAGCGAGCGCCCTGCGAACCGCGTCCTGATCGCGACCACCGACGAGCCGTGCCGCGAACCGTTTCGCCACGGATCCCTTTCCCACGTTCGAGGGCCCGACGAACAGGTAGGCATGGGCAGGAGCATCGAGTTCCTTCGTCAGCAAGTCGATCACGTGCCGGTGCCCGATGACGGCGTCGAACATGTTCATGCGCGTGCCTCGAGACGTTCCAGGATCTCGTCGACCACCCGCTCGATCGGCTGGGACGCGTCGATGACCTCGAAGCGACCAGGCTCGTCGCTCGCAAGCGCATCGAAGGCGTCGACGACTGCAACGTGGAAGCTCGGGTCCTCGTCGCCGATCCGGTCGCTCGACGCCTGGCGCCGCAGTCCTCCGTCGCTGTCGATCCGGAGGAGCACGACGACATCCGGCCACAGACCACCGAGCGCGATGTCGTTCAGCTCACGCACCTGATCGGTCGGGATGCCGCGTCCGCCTGCCTGGTACGCCAGCGAGGAGTACACGGAGCGATCGGACAGGACCCACGCCCCTCGTTCGAGGGCGGGCGATACGATCTCCGCGACCAACTGTGCGCGCGCTGCAGCGAACAGGGTTGCCTCCGCACGCGCCATTGGCACATGGTCACCATCGAGCAGGATGGCCCGGATTGCCTCACCAACCGCCGTGCCGCCGGGTTCACGGACGGTCACGACATCGGACCCCATCGATCGCAGCCGATCCGCGACCCGAGCCACGACCGAGCTCTTGC
>CAZYGP010000407.1:1494-1713 GCA_964647265.1 uncultured Acidimicrobiaceae bacterium
CGAAGGCGACGTAGCGGGCTGTCGAGCGTTCGATACGGGCCATGGCACCAGTCTCGCACGATGGTGTCGCCACCGTGACCGCGCCCGTCACCGTGGCTCCGCCCTATGCGCCCTTGCCGCGCTTCTCCGCAAGGCGCTCGACCGCGTGATCGAGGGTGATCGTTTCGAGCGTCTCGGCCTTTCGGAATGAGACGTTCGTCTCGCCGTCGGTCATGTAGA
>CAZYGP010000408.1:0-1707 GCA_964647265.1 uncultured Acidimicrobiaceae bacterium
ACCCGATCATGGAGGTCACATCGGAGCTCGTCGGTGGTGGGGTGATCCGCTCAGCCGAGCCCACGATCCCTGCCGAAGAGTTCGGCATTCGGCTCAAAGCCACCCTCGATGCCTACTTCACCGACGACGATGTGGCCGTCGTGGTCGACCCCGGTATGGCTGCGAAGGCCGCAGCAGGGAGTCGCCGTGTCAAACTGCGCGCCGGTGCCCTGTTCTCCGAAGCGGATTTCCACCAGCTCCTCAATCACGAAGCGCTGATCCACAGCCTGACGCTGCTCAACGGTCAACGCCAGCCACTGCGATCCCTCGGCCTCGGATCGCCGAGGACGACGCGCACGCAGGAAGGACTCGCTGTCTTCTCGGAGCTCGCGACAGGATCGATCGACCTCCCCCGCCTCCGCAGGGTCGCACTGCGTGCGCAGGCCGTTTCGAAGGCACTGGCCGGCGCCGACTTCATCGAAGTCTTCGAACACTTCCTCGCGGGGGGACAGTCTGAGGATGAGGCCTACCACTCCGCTCAGCGGATCTTCCGTGGCGGGGACGTCAGGGGCAGCGTCGCGTTCACGAAGGACGGTGCCTATCTCGAGGGGCTCATCCTCGTCCAGACGTTTCTGAGGAAGGCGATCAGCGATGGCAGGGAGGAGCTGATCCCCCACCTCTTCGCAGGTCGCATGACGCTCGGCGACGCCGTGCTGCTCGAGGATCTCTTCGGATCGGGGGACTTGGTGGAGCCGCGCTACGTGCCACCGTGGGCCACGGGCCTGAGCCAACTCGCAGCGTCGCTCGCCTATTCGCTCTTCAGTGCGAGGATCAAGCTCGACGTCGTCGAGATCGCCCGATTCGTGGACCTGGACGACCGGTGACCGCCACCGCCTGATCCTCGATCACGCCCGTGCCCGTCATGGGGACGGCGGACGATCTGTCGACGTGGCCGTGTTCGTCCGTCCGTCCTTGCCGAGGATCGCGTCGAGCTCTGCGAGTCGATCCGCCAGTCGGGACTCGTCGCCGATTCGCTTGGGCCGGTACAGGATCGCCGATTGCAGGCCATCGGGGAGGTACTGCTGGGCGAGTGCGCCCTCCTCCGTGTCGTGGGGATACCGGTAACCGACACCGTGGCCGAGTTCCCGATCCCCCGCCGTCGCACCCGACCTCAGATGGGCCGGAACCTCGGTCGATGGCCCGTTGCGGACGAGGTCGATGGCCGATCCCATCGCTGTGGTGACGGAGTTCGACTTCGGTGAGAGCGCCAGGGCGATCGCTGCGTGGGACAGGGCGTGGTTCGCCTCGGGGAGCCCGACGACCTCGAGTGCCCTGAAGGCATCGATCGCGATTCCGAGCGCTCGGTTGTCGGCGAGGCCGATGTCCTCGGAGGCGAGGATGATCATCCTTCGGGCGATGAACTTCGGGTCCTCTCCCGCCTCGATCATCGTCTGGAGCCAGTAGAGGGCGGCGTCCGGATCGGATCCGCGGAGGGACTTGATGAAGGCGGAGATCACGTCGTAGTGGCGATCCCCGCCACGGTCGTACCGGATGACCCTTCGCTGGAGCGCCTCCTCGACGACGGCGACCGTGATGGTCCCCGTTCCCCTGCCTGCGCTGATCGTCGCTGCGGTCTCGAGGGCGTTGAGTGCGAGCCTCGCATCTCCACCCACGCGTCCCGCGAGGGCGGTGACCGCCTCGTCGTCGATGGTCACTCCGGGGAGGCCG
>CAZYGP010000409.1:0-1706 GCA_964647265.1 uncultured Acidimicrobiaceae bacterium
TCGATCAGGGCGTCGTAGAGCTTCAGCACAAAAGGAAGTGCCGCCTCGATCAACTCGGGGTCGTCATCCGTGGTGAACACGTTGCCGCCCCCGTTGCCGGCGAGTACGTCGCTCATGCGCCGCACAACCATCCGGTTGATGGAGCACGAAGAGACCGACACCAGCACCAGAATGAGGAGAGCCGATTTTGCCAGCGTAACACCGCGCATGTGCCCTCTGTTGTACCGCAATGCGGCGGAATTTACAATGAAAAGCGCGAGTTCTCGTCCGAATTCGGTCGCCGGCTGACGTTCCTACTGCGCCACCGCGCTAACCAACAGCAGGGCCACCGAAGCCGCAGCGAGCAGCGCCCAGACTCCCGGCTTCCAGTCCAGGACGCGCCGGCCGTTGTAGGAGACCAGCGGGAAGACCGGCAACACCACGTCGAAGACCAGCATCACCCGCGTGAGTGCGGCCGCCACGGTGAGCAAACCGTACCAGCCGACCGCGGGATCGACAAAGCGCGTCAACACCCAGAGCACCCAGCCAAGGCTGACCAGCTCCCCTGCCCCCACCGCCGCGACGGGACCAAGCTTTGGCAGCAGGTCGCGGTAGCGCCAGCGAAGGGAGCGAGGATAGACCGATCCGGGAATGGGAAAGATCCCGCCAAACGCCGCCCCTACGATGCCTGAGAGCAGGAGCCCGGTCTCCCACGGGCGATACCGCATCGGCAATTGCACCATTCGCGCGGTGAGCAGCATTGCGACGGTGCGCACCCCAACGAGCAGCGCCACCGCGATCAGAAGGGAGAGCAGCCGCTCGGGGCTCAGCTCGCCTGGCCCCTCTGTCCTGATGGTAACCAGCGCGAGGATTGCCGCGTTCAGAACCACCGTTGCAGCCCACGCCAGCAGCTGCGATGCCGCGGTTGCGTCATCGGTCCCGTCATCGGTGGCGTCGGCGCCGATGTCATCCAAAGGGGCTTCGGGCGTGCGAACCCAGAGGAAGTGGCCAACATCAAGGACGTGGAACGACTTCAGCCAGACCCGCGGAAGGTGGGACCCGAAACGGGCTATCTGATCGCGGAACCCCATCGGGCGAAACCCGGCGTCAAAAAACCGGTTGCTCGAGGCGGTGTTGTAGCCTTCGATACACGCAAACACGTCGGTGCATCCTGCCTCGTCAAACCACGCCATCGCGGCGGCGAGCAGCCGGTTTGCAACGCCGCGCCCCTGAGCATCCGGCGCGGTGAAGATCCACTTCACCACGCCACGATCGCGTGAGCCGGCTGAAAACCGGCCGAGGGACGCCCCGCCCAGAATCCGTCCGTCCTCTTCGCACACCAGGGTCTGCGCGCCGAAGTCGAAAAAGATCATCGCAAACGCACCAAAGCAGCGGCGAGCTACTCCCCTGGTTTCGCGGCTCTCTTCGGGGTTCATCGGTCGTACGTTCATGCGCTCCTCCGCCTGCACGGTTGTGCAGTTTCTGTTTGCGTACCATACTTCTGCCATGACATCCAACCACACATCCTCTGACCGTTTTCGTACCTCCATCGTGCCGCCGCGCATCGACCTTTTCAGCGACACCGTCACCCGACCAACACAGGCAATGCGTGCGGCCATGGCCGAAGCCGAGGTAGGCGACGAACAGCGCGGCGAAGACCCCACCGTCAACCGGCTGCGCGAGCGCGTCTGTGAGCTGCTCGGTACCGAAGACGCAATCTTTCTCCC
>CAZYGP010000410.1:0-1694 GCA_964647265.1 uncultured Acidimicrobiaceae bacterium
GCTCGCCGCGCGCGTCCACGCGGCGGGCTGGTCTTCCACCGAACCTCCGAGGTAGGCCGCAACCGGGTCATCGTTGGGTCGCATGACCGAGATACCGCCGAGGTCAACGACGGGTGCGAGGCCGATCACCCGGACGGTGCTTCGGGTTGTGGCTTCGCGGATCGCGAGGTAGCCACCGGCCGAGTGACCCACGAGGACGACGTCGTCCCCGGGTACGCCGTGCTTGCCTGCAAGGGCGATGACCGCGTCTACGGCGGACGAGACATCACGGCTGGAGGCCTCGAACGAACGGGGTCCCCTTCGGTATTCGATGTTGGCGGTTGCGTACCCGGCGCGATGGACCTCGACCGCGAGGGGATCCATGATGTCGCGGGCCCAATTCGTGCGCCAGAAGCCTCCGTGGATGAGAACCACGACCCCGCGCGCGCTTGGCGGTGCACGGAACTCGAACACCTGATCATCGTCGTCCCCGTAGCGCTCGATCGTCGGAGGTGAGGAGAGTGATGCCCACAGGTGATCGATCGCGTTGAGATAGCCGATCGTCCCCCGACCGATGATCACGAGGTCGGCGGCGGGGGCCGTCACGGATGTCCGGCGCCAGGGTTCGCGCTCGTGGATGTTCGAGATGTGGACCTCGACCGTCGGTTTGTCCACGGCGAGGAGGGCATCGTGGATCGCGTACGAGGAGTGGCTGAGGGCGGCGGGGTTGATGATGACGGCGTCGGACCGGCCGGCCTCCGCTTGTATGTAGTCGATGATGGCGCCCTCATGGTTCGACTGGAACGACTCGATGCCGATCGACAGGGCCGAGCACCGCCGCCTCCACTGTCCAGCGAGGTCGTCGAGCGTCTCGAGACCGTAGGTCTCGGGTTCGCGCGTACCCAGCAGGTTGAGGTTCGGGCCGTTGATGATGAGGAATCGCATGTGCCGAGTCTCGGGGGTCACCGACGCGTCTGCAAATGGGCAGGGTCATGACCGGAACGAAGGCTGCGTGCGAGGTCCATGGTCGATGGGTCCGCCATCGCCATCCGTGTGGTTCGTCCTGCCGCCAGGGCGGCGGTCAGCGCGTCGAGGACGTCGTCGACGGTCACCGGTGCGACGTCGGCGAGCGATCCCGTCGCTGACGGATCGATCGGGACATCGAGTGCGTCGTAGATGGGCACGAGGACCTGGTTGATGTCGTCCGGGTCGGTGACGACGATCATGCCGCCGACCTGCGCGGCGGACCGCGAGAGGCGCTGGCCCACTCCCATGACCTTGCGCGAGCCCAGTACGTTCACGCTGTATTCACCGGCGCAGTACTCCTGCGGGATCTCGCCGATCGCTGAGGCGATTCCGAGGGACGCGAGGGCGCTGACAACGCCGTTCGCGAGCACGCGGAACCGCTCGTGCATGGTCCGGGCAGGATCAGGCGAGGGGATCGTCCACGCGAAGCGGACGATCGTGGGTGAGAACACGACCGCCCGACCCCCAGCGATGCGGACCGTCGGCTCGTATCCCTGATCGCGTGCGATGTCGACAGCACGGTCGAATCCCGCGGCGAGGGTGTCGTGTTTGCCGAATGCCGCGATGTGATGCGGGGCGGCGACCTCCAGGGTCTCACCGAGTTCGCCCTCGCTGACCCGGTGCAGGATCGCTCTCGACACAGCCGTGTCGAGGGGACCGTCGCCCGTGTTGCGACCGCGCAGTACGTC
>CAZYGP010000411.1:0-1691 GCA_964647265.1 uncultured Acidimicrobiaceae bacterium
CTCAATCTGACCACTCGCCCTCCACGCCTCGATGAGCTCCCCCGGATCCCCGGGCTGGCCCTGAAGGAGGCCCTCGACGTACGCGACGAGGTCGTCGTCCGTCACCACCCAGTTCTCCACCGCCGCGATCGACTCGAGCAGGATGCGGGTCGATAGCGCATGATCCGCCTGGTCCCTCAAGCCTGCGATGAATGACGCCTCGTCCTGGCCCGTGATACGGAGGTAATCCCTGATCGAGATGTCGTCCTTCTCGAGCCGATGCACGAGGTTGTGGACACGGGCTTCGACCTCGGCCGTGATCAGTGCTTCGGGAACGTCGAAGTCGACCTCGTTGAGCGCGTACTGGACGGCCTTGTCCTGGAGCACGGAGCGCTGCGTGTGCACCTTGTATGCGAGCATGTTGATCCGGATCGCATCGGTGAGTTCGGCCACCGTCTCGAAGTCGGTCGCCTCTTGGACCATGTCGTCGGTGAGTTCGGGCAGGACCTTGGTCTTGGCTTCCTTGATCGTCACCATGAGGATGACGTCCTCGCCGCCCTTGTCCGAGTACCCCTCGGGAAGCGTCGCCTCGCCGGTCACGGTTGATCCGACCTCGGCGTCGATGAGCATCTCGTCGAGCCCCTCGATGAAGGACGACGTTCCCACCTCGTACATCAGGTCCTTGGCACCGGCGGATTCGACGGCTGCGCCGTCCTGCGTCACGGCGATGTCGATCATGGCGAAGTCTCCTTCACCGATCGTTCCGTCGTGGTCCGCCAGCTCTGCGAACTGGTTCCGGAGTGCATCGAGCTGCTCGTTCACCTCGGCGTCGGTCACGTCGGGACGATCGACCTCGATCTCGAACCTCCCGAAGTCCGGCAGGGACTCGAGGACCGGCCACAGCGTGACGACCACGTCGATCTCGACCGAGCCGTCCTCGGACTCGTCACGAACCGCCGAGACGCTCGGCACCGTCACCGGATCCAGCCCTGCCTCATCGATGGCGGCTGGAACGACGGACTGGATGGCATCCTCGATGGCCTCCGAGCGCACGTAGTCCGCGCCGGCCATCCGTTCGACGACAGACAGCGGAGCCTTGCCCGGGCGAAATCCCTTGATCTTCATGCCCTGGGAGATCTTGCGGGCAGCTCGCTTCTTCGCCTCGGCGAGCTCGTCGTTCGCGAGGGTCACCGTGAGCGTCCGCTCGAACCGTCCCGACTCCTTGACCTCGGTGTGCACGCTCTCTCCTCGATCTGCGCAATACGCTCAAGCCTCCCCTGGAAGGCGGGGAGGCGGACTTGGGGTGGCCGACGGGATTCGAACCCGCGACCTCCTGGACCACAACCAGGCGCTCTAACCGAGCTGAGCTACGGCCACCATGACAGCGACGTCCGCTGCGCCCCGCGGTTCGACCTCGCGATCGAGCCGGGAGCTGGCGCATGGTACCTCGTGACCCGCGACAACCGACCGGGACGGAGGTTGTCGCTGTGGGCGCTCAGTGGGCAATCCACACCGGTGAGCGCGGTGGGAACGCCACGAAGAAGGGCCGTGCCGTGCGCCCCCGGAAGGACTCGAACCCTCAACCTACGGATTAGAAGTCCGTCGCTCTATCCACTTGAGCTACAGGGGCATGCCCGGTGACGGTGCGTCGCCGGTCGAGCGGGTGAAGGGAATCGAACCCTCATGACCAGCTTGGAAGGCTGGGGCTCTAC
>CAZYGP010000412.1:0-1688 GCA_964647265.1 uncultured Acidimicrobiaceae bacterium
GATTGGAGATGCAGCCCGCGGACAGCTGCTTAGCCTGCTCGGAATTCTGGTGGCGGCAGCGATTGCTTTGTCTTCCACGACGCTGCTCGGAAACGCCATGGCGGGGCTGATGTTGCGGTCCGTGCGGAACTTCAGGCCGGGTGACTTCATCATCGTCCATGGGATCCGGGGGCGTGTGTCGAAGCTCACACTCCTCCGTACGGAGATCCAGACCGAGCGACGGGATCTGACCACGCTGCCGAATCTTTACCTCGTGACGAACCCGGTGACGGTGGTTCGTTCGTCGGGCACGTTGATCTCCGCGACCATTTCTCTCGGATACGACATCGCGCGCGAGAAAGTCGAAAAACACCTGCTCGAGGCCGCCGAAAACGCCGGCCTAAGCGACCCTTTCACATTCGTTCTCCAGCTCGGAGATTTTTCGGTCACCTATCAAGTCGCGGGGTTTCTCGAGGAAGTGAAGTACCTGATCAGCGCGGAATCGAAGCTTCGCGAGAACATGTTGGATGCCCTGCACGATGCGGGCATCGAGATCGTCTCACCGACGTTCATGAATCAGCGTCAGCTCTCCACTGGTCAAGTATTCATCCCCGAAACAAGGCGCGCCATGAAAGCCGAGCCCCATGCGGCCGAGGAGGCCCGGCCCGAAGAACGCATGTTCGACAAGGCCGAGCTCGCTGAAACCGAATCCAAGGCGGAGCAGGAGCTCAAGGACGTCGTCGAAGAGCTCGACGCGCTCAAAAAGGCCGGCGAGGAAGCCTCCAAACCCCGTATCCGCGAGCTCGAAGCAAGGGTCACCGAGCTCGAAGCCGCGATCAAGCTGCGTCAGGAGCAGAAAGAGGAGTCAAACGACGGACAGGACTAGGCGATCGCGTTGTCGAGGCCCGGGAGGCAAACTGCCATCCTCGAACACGT
Organism: uncultured Acidimicrobiaceae bacterium; assembly: GCA_964647265.1. Classification (GTDB taxonomy): domain Bacteria; phylum Actinomycetota; class Acidimicrobiia; order Spongiisociales; family UBA5794; genus SZUA-442. The sequence continues at coordinate 916 of CAZYGP010000412.1, forward strand.
TCCTCCGGTTGACGCACACAAACACGGGAGTACCACCTGGCTGGCAGAAAAATGAGCTCCCCTACGCATCACATCGTCCTGATTCCAGGCATGTTCGGCTTTTCACGTTTGGCCGGGTATGACTATTTTGTCCACATCGCAACGGCGTTGGGGGACCGCATGCGGGCAGCCGGCGAGCCTTGTGAGCTCGTAGTCGTATCGGCGCCGCCGACGGGGTCCATCCGCCGACGAACCCAAGTCGTGATCGATACGATCGAGGAACACTGTTCAAAGGCTGACGGCTCCATGCACCTGATCGGCCATTCGACGGGCGGCCTCGACGCGCGACTGTTGACCTCGCCGAGCGTCACCCTCGATGTTCCGCCGTGGATCGAGCGCGTTCGCTCCGTTGTCACGGTCAACACGCCCCACCAGGGCACACCGGTGGCCTATTTCTTCTCTACCCTGTCGGGAACACGGCTTCTCTATGCGCTGTCGCTTTTCACGTTTGCGACGCTGCGATTCGGTGGCCCTTCACTGACCGTGTTCTCGTCGTGGATCGCATTTCTGGGCGGGCTCGACGATGCCTTGGGTGTGAATATCAAGCTGCTCGACAGGAGCGTTAAGCTCGTTTTGCGATTCATCGAAGAGGAAGGGCGAATCGAGGTAGGCGAGTGGCTGGACGGGATCCGTCACGACCAAGGAGGCGTCATCCAACTCACTCCGGAATCGATGGATATGTTCAACGCGTACGTCGAAGACAGCTCGGATGTACGGTATGGCTCCGTCGCAAG
>CAZYGP010000413.1:0-1683 GCA_964647265.1 uncultured Acidimicrobiaceae bacterium
GCTCGTGCTACCGCTGCCTCAACTGCGGCGAATCGAAGGGCTGCAGCTGATGTGAGACGACCCACTTCCATATCCCGCTTGGTCACGGATTGGAAGTGGGTTGTTCACCAAATGAAAGTGCGCTGACCACACCTTCGAGAACGAACAGAAACGACATGGCGCGCCACGAAGAGGGGCGCCCCATGTCGTTCCCTCCGACGGATCAGGATTGGCAATTCATCGATCTCGAGCGTCGCCCGGGGCCTCGTCGGGCGACGGGATCGAACCGCCGGTGCGCAGCGCGCGGTCAGCTCCCCTTGAACCTGGTCGACCCAGATCAGTGAAGCTTCGCGTCGAAACGAAGGCGACCGTCGTCGGGCCATCCGTGGCTCGGTAGAAGCTCGACGAACAGAATGTAGTGCATATGCTATATTCAATATCTCTATGAATATGAATCGTCAGAGAGACACTGTCATCGAAGTCGCGGATCTGAGGATGAGGTATGGGACGAACCTCGTTCTCGACGCAGTGAACCTCACCGTATCCCGTGGTGAGGTGGTAACACTCCTTGGCCCCAACGGTGCGGGCAAGACCACCACCATCGAGATCCTCGAAGGCCTCCGGTTGCCAACGGAGGGCACGGCGACGGTGCTCGGTGTCGTGCCATCGACTGCACCGGATGCATGGAAGGCCAGGGTGGGCATCGTCCTCCAATCCTGGCGTGACCATGCTCGCTGGACACCGAGGGCACTCCTCGCACACCTCGGGAGGTACTACCTCCCCTACTCCACGCCTGACCGCCAGCGACCGTACGACACCGAGGAGCTGATCACGATGGTCGGCCTCGAAGGGCAAGCCGACCAGAAGATCCGGACCCTCTCCGGAGGTCAGCGGCGACGGCTCGATGTCGCCGTCGGGATCGTGGGCAGGCCCGAGATCCTCTTCCTCGACGAGCCCACATCCGGATTCGACCCCCATGCGAGGCGGGACTTCCACGACCTGATCCACCGACTCGCAGACACCGAGGAGACCACGATCCTCCTCACCACGCACGATCTCGACGAGGCTGAGAAGCTCGCCGACCGGATCCTCATCTTGGCGGCGGGAAGGATCGTCGCCGACGGGAGCGCCGATGAGTTGGCTCGGCGCGTGACTCGTGAAGCTGAGGTCCGGTGGACGCTGAACGGAAGCACCAACGTCCACAGCACACCCGATCCGACCCTCTTCGTGCGGGAACTGCTCGCGCAGAACGGTGACATCTCGATACTCGAGGTCCGAAGGGCCACGCTGGAAGACACCTACATAGCGTTGGTACAACAGCAAGAGGCTGGACACGACGTCGAGGCTGCGAGAAGGCTGGAGGCAACCACCCGATGAACCCGATGAAGAACGCACTCCGCACGGGTGCAGACCGTGGGTTGACCGAGTTCAAGCTGAGTCTGCGCAGCCCTCAGGACCAGGGTTTCTACATCTTCATGGCTCTGGCCATCCTCGCCTACCTCTTCTTCAACCGGGAGAGCACCGTCGAGTTCGGGGACCTCTCGGTTCCCATGATCAACCTCGCCCTGCCTTCGATCATGGGAGGTCTGATCGCCTTCACGATGGTGATGGGCCCGGGCTACGCGTTGGCGATGGAGCGGGAGGACGGAACCCTGCTCCGCGCCAAGGCCGCTCCGCACGGGATGATCGGCCAGATAACGGGCC
>CAZYGP010000414.1:0-1683 GCA_964647265.1 uncultured Acidimicrobiaceae bacterium
TCGATAGCATTAACTCGATCAGGTATAGTATTATAACTATCAATAATTACATGACGAACGAGATCTAAATCATGACATAATGACCAATATAAAGAACAATTACCCATAGCGGATTTTAACACTGGAGCGGTGGCTAAATGTGCAACTTTATGAATTAAACTTGGTCGCCCATAGGGGATAATTAAATTAAGATATTGATCTTGGGTAACTAATTCTTCGATAGAATAACCTTCTTCTGGAGGCAAAAACTGTAGGCAAAATGACGGAAAATTGGCTTCTTCTAAGGCAACTTGTAAAACTTGGACAATAATCGAATTAGTATTACTAGCTTCACTACTACCCTTGAGTATCAAACTATTGCCCGTTTTAATAGTTAATCCTGCGGTGATAATCGCTAACTCTGGTAAGGCTTCATAAACTAAAGCAATAACCCCTAAAGGCATTAATTGGGAATAATTTTGACAGTAAGTAACTTGATAAGATGAATTAATAACTTTTTGCAAAGGATCAGGTAAATTTGCTAAAGTTTTCAATATTTCTACTGTGGATTTAAGTCTTTGAGGCGTTAACTTTAACATTTCTAATATTAGATCAGGTACAGCCATTTCCTTACTTATTTCTAAATCTAAGGTATTGGCTTGTAAAATATCATCAAAGCATTCTTCAAGTTTTTTCGCCATTCGTAACACAGCCTGAGAGCGCTCAATGCCTTTTATACTACTCATTTGTACAAATGCTTGATGGGCTTGAGATACGATAAGAGAAATTGATTGTACAGAATTCTGAGTCATAGTGTTGATGTTAACGGCGAGAGGCTAACCAAAGAGAAAATAATAATAATATTAAGATTAAGCATATAATCGTACCAGAAATTAAGTTTATTCCTACATTGAAAGCCATTAATAAGGGAGTTGATACCAACATAGAAAAAATAAAACAGACAATACCCCATAAAAAATAACTTTCTTGCCAAGGTTTATTTGTAGAAATCCAGCGTTTTCCACTCCAGCGCCATTTTTTTTTATAAGGATAAGTTGAGTTCAATTGTTCTATGTATCCTTCTTTTTCTGCCACGACAAAAATTTGTTGACAGCGATCACAACCCATGGCTTCTGTTAAGATAATGGGCAATAATATTCCTTTGCGGTGACAAGGGCAAGGATATTTGCAGTTTAAATCAAGGGGATGGTTTTTTCCTAAACGCACAATAAGAAGTAAAAAAAACTGAATATTAACTACATTATAAACAGTTGACAATTAACTATTAACAAATAACAATAATCAAATATCAATGATTAATGAATTATAGATGGAAAATATTTTAAGAGGTTTAAACGTTTATTTGATTGGTATGATGGGATCAGGTAAAAGTACTGTAGGGAAGTTATTAGCAGAAAAATTACATTATCGTTTCTTAGATACGGATTCCATCATCGAAAAAATTACTCAAAAAACCATTAATCAAATTTTTGCCGAAGAAGGAGAAGCTAGTTTTCGCAAGTTAGAAAGTGATATTTTACGAGAAGTTTCCGCTTATACTCGTACTGTTGTGGCTACGGGGGGCGGAATTATTTTGTCTCAAGACAACTGGAGTCATTTGCGAGATGGTATGGTAATTTGGTTAGATGCGCCGGTAGATGTCTTAGTCAAAAGATTAATTGGTGATGATACTCGCCCATTATT
>CAZYGP010000415.1:0-1151 GCA_964647265.1 uncultured Acidimicrobiaceae bacterium
GGGGTCTTCATCTTCTTCAGCGTCTTCGCCGTCCTCGGTCTGGGATTCGGGCTTCCCAATGCCGTGCTTGTCATCCGTCCGGTTCCATGGGAACTGAAAGCCGGGTACGATTTCACCGAGGGCGAGGAATACGTCTTTGCCAGTCTCGACTACCGGTTTGTGAACTCGCAGCCCATCGTGGACAACTTCCATTTTTCGCTTGGATTTGGAGCCTACACCCGCATCCTCGTTCCCGAAGGCGAAAGTGCATCGTTTGAGGGCGGATTTCGTCTTCCCCTGGGCGTTCAGTACCTGCTGTTCGACAACTTCCTCGAGCTCTTCTTCCAGATCTCGCCCGGACTCGACTTCTATCCCAAGCTGACGCTTTCTGACAAGCCGGTTCAGCTCTGGGCGGGATTCACCCTGCGCGCCAATTGACGAAGGCGGTACGGGTTCCCCTTTCCCTGCCCGGCTGATAGGATGGGGGATCGAGGAGAACTGTCATGAACGATTCTACCGCGGTCGTCGATCGGACGGCCGTTCTGGCTTCCGCCCGGGCCTTCGCCGATGCGGTCGCGCATAGTCCGGCGGTCGCCGAGTACACCGATGCGGTCTCTGCGGTTCGCGCCGATGCTGCCGCCATTGACCTCTTGCAGAACGCGGAACAACTGCGCCGGACCATACACCTCAACGGGGGTGCGCAGAACAACCCCGACGAGCAGCAGCAACTGGTCGCCCTTGAGGCCGATATCGCCGCTCATCCGGCCCTGCAGCGGTTCTTTGCCGCCCAGCATAATCTGATTCAGCAGCTGCGCAGTGTCAACGCGGGCCTCACTGAAGCGCTTGGTTTCGATTTCGCATCCATGGCGCGTCCCGCCTGCAGCTGCGGCTGAACGACCGCAGCGAGGCGATCGGTTCGACCGCTTCGCCACGTCCGCTTCGACACCCAAGGAGAGATCATGAGCACAGACACGACCACCCACCTGGAGACGGCGACAACCGACTTTGTTGCGTCCATTCTCGATGACCCCGCCGTGGTGACCTTTCGTGCAGCCGAGCAGGCAATGGAAACCGATACCGAGTTCACCGAGCTTCGCGACCGGTACAACGAGCACGCCGAACGGTTCCAGCAGAAGCAGGCCGCGGGCACCCTCGAACAGGATGACATCGCC
>CAZYGP010000415.1:1161-1683 GCA_964647265.1 uncultured Acidimicrobiaceae bacterium
TCCGCGAGCTGCAGAACAGAATCAACTCGCACCCCGTTGCAGAGCGCTACATCGCCGCACGCGAAGAGATCGCCGCCCTGGTTCGCGACTGCAATAAGGAGATTTCCGCGGTTCTGGGCTTTGACTTTGGCTCAGCCGCCGGTCCCCGCGGCGGCTGTTCCTGCTGAATCAGGCAGCGTCTCGAGCAGCCACCCGGCGAGTCGGTCAATCTCACCAAACCCGAACTGGGGCGTGCGGTTCCCGGATTGTTGCGTCCCGTCGGGGGTCGTTTCATCGCTTCCTGCAATTCGATCGTCACTGACCACCGCGATGATCGAGGAAAGCTCGGAGGGAAACGCGACCCCCTTCGCGTGTCGGTACACCACCACCTTCGGCAGATCCGAGCGTTTGTATCCCTCCACCACAACAACGTCGTGATCGTGGAGTGAGCGCAGAATATCCCCAAGGTCGCGCTCGTGTTCGGGCGCTTCGATCCGTGCCAGCAGATCCGGTGCACTGATCACCACCGTCCGTGCGCCGGCC
>CAZYGP010000416.1:0-850 GCA_964647265.1 uncultured Acidimicrobiaceae bacterium
GACGGTGGGCGAGGTCCCGCCGAAGCGCCACACCCAGTTCCGACAGCCTGACGGGTCGCTCTTCGCGGAGGAACTCATGGGCGAGGAGGGGTTCTCGTTCGACTCCGCCCTGCTGTACCACCGACATCCGCCGACGGCTCTCAAGTCGATCGAAGCGGTCGAACACGAAGATCAGGGGACGACGCCGAACCATCCGCTGCGACCTCGTCATTTCCGCACGCACAAGCTCAAGGCAGGAGGCGACATCATCACCGCGCGGTCGGTCCTGCTCGGGAACGAGGACTGCGTCATCTCGTACTTCGTCGGATCCGACAGCTCAGGCCTCTACAAGAACGCGACCGGCGACGAGATGGTGTTCATCGAACGCGGGACCGGAGCGCTCGAGACGGTGTTCGGGACGGTCCGTTTCGAACCTGGGGACTACCTCATCGTTCCCGCTTCGACGATCCACCGGTACGAGCTCGACCCGTCTTCGGAGCCGGTAAGGGCACTCATCCTCGAGACCCGGGGCCACATCGGTCCCCCGCGCAGGTATCTGTCACGCAACGGCCAACTCCTCGAGCACGCCCCCTATTGCGAGCGGGACATCCACGGCCCCTCCGCACCGATCCTGCGATCGGACTCCGAGGTCGACGTGCTGGTGAAACACCGCGGCGGCATGACCCGATTCGTCTACGAGCACCATCCTTTCGACGTCGTCGGGTGGGACGGATGCCTGTACCCCTACCGGTTCTCGATCCACGACTTCGAGCCGATCACGGGACGAATCCACCAGCCGCCACCCGTCCACCAGACCTTCGAGGCGCCCGGGGTCGTGGTCTGCTCGTTCGTGCCACGTCTGTTCGACTAT
>CAZYGP010000416.1:860-1676 GCA_964647265.1 uncultured Acidimicrobiaceae bacterium
ACCGTACAACCACTCCAACGTCGACTCCGACGAGGTCCTCTTCTACGTCGACGGTGACTTCATGTCACGCAAGGGGGCCGGCATCGAACAGGGGTCGGTGTCGTTGCACCCCGGTGGACACACCCACGGACCCCAGCCCGGATCCGTCGAGGCTTCCATCGGCAAGTCGGGAACCGAGGAGCTCGCTGTGATGATCGACACCTTCCGACCCCTCGATCTCGGTCCGGGCGCTCGCGACACCGAGGACGACGGATACGCATGGACATGGCTCGAGGGTCGATGAGACTCGCCATCGACGCGAGGACGGCCGCCTTCGGCGGACTCATCGACTACGCGGGTGTGTTTCCTCCTGCCACCCTGTCGATGCCTGACGCGGTGGCTCGCTACCGAGCAACGATGACGTCAGCCGACCGCTGGCTCATCGGACGGTTCCTGGTCAGGGCATCCCAGCTCCAGGAGCTCGCCGCCGTCGCGACGCATTCCCTCGTGGCGGGAGATCAGCCGTGGAGCATCGGCGTCGTGCTCGACATGTCACCAGGGGCCGGTGCATCCATCGGTCAGGACTTCCAGAGGGAGATGTCACCCGCCATGTCCATCGCCGCCTTCGAAGTGGCTCTCGAACCAGGAACCGATGCCGGAAGGCTCATCGACACCGTCGCAACGATCGATCCCGACGTGGCTGTGTTCATCGAGGTCGACCGCCGCGAACCACTCGACGACCAGATCAGGGAGATCGGCGATGCCCTCCGCGACCGTGGACGACGCGGCGGTGCGAAGCTCCGATGTGGGGGGCTCACGAAGGACGACTTCCCCACG
>CAZYGP010000417.1:0-1675 GCA_964647265.1 uncultured Acidimicrobiaceae bacterium
GTCTGGTGTCAGACGGCTGCGGGCTCCGGCTTGTTGTCGGATGCGACGACGTACACGTCGCCTTCTTCCTTGCCGCTGGCGATCCAGATCATGCCTGCGCCGAGGATCATGATGGTGAAGCCGAGGCCGAGGATCATGGCTGAGATGCCGCTTGCGAGCTGGAGGGTCGATGCCGTGACCGTGCCCACACCGAGCTCACCGAACAGGCCGTGTGCCGTGCCGGTCCATGCGAGACCGCGTGCGGGACCCTCGAGCGGATGCATCCGGTCGAAGTCGGTCCAGTATCCGCCGAGTCCGGCGGATACGCGCTCGTCGCTCCCGACCGTGTTGATGACCACGTCGTATGAGCCTGCGGCGAAGTTCTCACCGTTGTACTCGACCGCTTCATCGAGGACGACGGTCTGCGTGCCGTGGAGGGTGTGGAAACCGACGGTCGCCATCTGGTACATGTACTCGGTAGCGGTGTTCACCAGTGGATCGTTTGGATCGAGGTCAGCCTCGTTGACGGGGTATCCCCAGTCGTCAGTGACCGCCACGCTCGAGTCGTCCCCGATAGAACTCGTGCTCCATCGTGTATTGGGTTCCGAGGAGCCCGACGGTCGAGATGGCCACCTTGCGGATCGCGACCGTCGTGGCATCGGCGATGTGGATGAATGGGACGTCGATCGCCGCCTCGATCGCCGGAGCGACACGATGCATCGTGTTCGTGCACAGGGCGATCAGCTCCGCCCCGGCGGCGACGAGGCTCACCGCATCGGCCGCCAGCAGTGCTCCCGCATCGTCCCATCGGTCGGCCTCCTGCAGCGCCTGGATCTCCGCGAAGTTGTACGACCGCACGATCAGGTCGGCGGAAGATGCCCCTCCCAGACTCCTGCGAACCTCCGTGTTGATGAGCCGCTCATACTCCACCGACGACTCCCAGCTCATACCGCCGAGCAGGCCGATGCGCTTCACGTCGACCGACCCAGGTGCGTCGTCCCTCGTGCCGAAGCGAGGTCCATCTGCTTCTGGCGTTCCTCGAACCGAACCATCCGATCCTGGGAGATCCCCTCGGAGCAGACGCCGCACATGACTCCAACGCGATACCCGGGGGCGGCGCGTCCCGCGTCGTCGATGACCGAGTTGCAGTTCGGGCAGATCTCCATGGATCCCGGTACGAGGCCGTGCCCGACGGAGACCCGTCGGTCGAATACGTAGCACTCGCCGTCCCACAGGGACTCCGTGGCGTCGATCTGATCCAGATAGGCGAGGACACCCCCATCGAGCTGGAACAGGTTCGTGAACCCGCGATCGGTCAGCCACGCAGAAGCCTTCTCGCAGCGGATGCCCCCCGTGCAGAACATCGCGATCGGTGCGTCCCTGTCGATGCCAGAGGCACCGACCCACGCAGGGAACTCTGTGAACGACTCGGTTCGGGGGTCGACGGCGCCGCGGAAAGTCCCCACGGCGACCTCGTAGGCGTTCCGCGTGTCGAGAACGATCGTGCCCGGTGCACTGACGAGGTCGTTCCACTCGGCAGCCGGCACCCGAGTCGCAGTCATCGACGTGTCGACGTGTCCCACGCCGAGCGACACGATCTCTCGCTTGAGGCGAACCTTGAGCCGGAGGAACGGATCCGTGTCCGATGTCGCCCACCTCACTGCCATCGCATCGAGTGTCGGGTCCGCTCGAAGGT
>CAZYGP010000418.1:0-1671 GCA_964647265.1 uncultured Acidimicrobiaceae bacterium
CGACCATGTGGGCGCCGCACCCGGGCCGAAGCGTGCGGGTCAAGCCTGACGTGTGTCTGACTCAATGTCGCAGTTGCGGGATGTTTCAGTCCGCATGCGAGGGTCCGGGGTTGGGTCGGTTGTTGCGATGATATTCGATGCGTTCGTGGCGTGCTCGGGTGAGTCCGTCGCGGCGTGCTTGACGGACCGCTTCGCCTTCGCCTCGGTGTTCTTGATCGGGGGTGACGTAACCGATGCCTTGATGGAGCCGGACATGGTTCCAGCGGTAACGCAAGGCATCGAGCTCGGCGCGCATGACGGCGATGTCGTCGATGGTGTCGAGGTGGGGGTGCTCGGCTTTGAGGTGCCCGAAGAACGATTCGATCTGTGCTTGATCGGTCGGGGTGCCGGGTCGGCCGTAGTGGGTGGCGAGCCAGCACAACGCCATGAACTCGCGTGTCGATCCTGAGGTCATCTGGGGACCGTTGTCGGACATCACGAGCAGGATCGGGAGCCGATCATCATCGGGGTCCAACGACATCTGTTGACCGGTGGCGGCAAGTTCCTCGATGCGCTCGAGGAGGCCTTCGTCACGCAGTGCTCGGGTGAACACGGCTTGGACCTGGGTGGAGGTTTCGTCATGCGAGGTGATCTCGCCGAGCCATTTCTTCGACACCACATCGTTGATTGCGGTGGTCGCTGCATCGAGTGCCGACCAGTGGGTGGTGTCGTAGATCCAGATCCGGTTCGGTGCGATCGTGACCCACTCGGGGATCTCCTTCTTGACGGATCGTGTCGTCCGTTTCGGTGGGTGAAACACCAGCTCACGACGGGCCAGGACCCGCCGGACCGTGGACGGGTCGCACCAGAACCGTCCCAGCCACGAACCCCGGTGCGCGAGTTTGCGATGCGAGCGATCCGTGGTCGACCATTCGTGGAACACCGCCACGATCTCGGCTTCCTCGGCCGGGGTGATGCCATGGATCGGGTGACCGCCCGAGGCCCGATCAGCCAGACCGACCCCGCTGTCGAGGCGACGCCGCCAACGTTGCAATCGGCGCCTCGACAACTCCAAGTACTTGCATGTTGCTGCCGTCGACCAGCCCGCGGCCTCGGCGCCCTCGACGAGTTCGACCAACGCCACCTTGGTGGCCTCATCGAGCCGGGCGGGGATGCGGCCACTCATCCCCAAGGCTCTTTTCCCTCCGCGAGCGTCAACTTCACCGCCATCTCCGCAAGCGCTCTGCGGAGCCGCTCGACCTCGGCTCGGGCGTCTTCGAGCTCGTGGTCACGGCCCGGTTGTCGCCGGCCCGGCCGAGACGCCGCCAACGCCTCCAACGCCCCGTTCTGGGCGACGTCTTTCAGCTTCGCGATCGTTGAGCGATCAACCCGATTCTTGTCTGCGGCATCACCGATCGTGGTCTCGCCACGCACCAGCTGCATCCAAATCTCGAACTTCTCCTGCGGTGCCAGAAACCGCTTGCTCTTCCTGCCAGACGGGGTACTCACACGGGCCTCCTCAGGCTCGATCGAGGACCCTCACATGCTGACTGAAACTCGACGCGAACTGCGACACGAAGTCAGACGCAACACAGCGGGGAGCGCAGAGCGGCAGTTATTCCGGTAATCCGTCAAGGGGCAATCGGGTTATTCCGGTAATCGAGATCAGCTGGCCTCGGCAGGGAGGGTGTC
>CAZYGP010000419.1:0-1668 GCA_964647265.1 uncultured Acidimicrobiaceae bacterium
GGCGGCGTCATGTAGGCGATCTGGCAGGTGATGGTGTAGAGCACGCCGTACCACACCAGGTCGAAGCCGAGGCTGCCGACCAGCGGCACATAGAGGGGGGCGACGATCACCAGCATGGCGGTGTCGTCAAGGAACATGCCCATCAGGATGTAGGAAACCTGCATCATGATGAGGATTTCCCACGGGCCGAGGCCGAGCCGGTCGACGAAGAAGCCCTCGATGGCGCGGACCGCGCCCAGGCCGTCGAACACCGCGCCGAAGCACAGCGCCGCCATGATGATCCACATGAACATGCAGCTGATACCGAGCGTCTTGCGGATCGAGGTCTCCAGGACCTGCCACGAGAGCCGGCCGCGCAAGAGGGCCGCCAGCGTCGCCGCCGTCGCGCCGACGGCCGCGCTCTCCACCAGGCTGGTGATGCCCATCAGGAACAGCCCGGTCATCGAGAAGAAGATGAGCAGCGGCAGAATGCCGGCCCGCAGCAGGCGGAGCTTCTGCGGCCAGCCGACCCGACGCTCCTCCGGCGGGAGCGCCGGCCCGAGATGCGGTTGCAGCCAGCAGCGGATGACGATGTAGAGAATGAACAGGCCGGCCATCATCAGACCGGGGACGACGCCGGCGAGCCAGAGCTGGCCGACCGGCTGGCGGGCGATCATGCCGTAGAGCACGAGGACGACGCTCGGCGGCACCAGGATGCCGAGCGATGAGCCCGCCTGGATGACGCCGGTCACCATCACCTTGTCGTAGCCGCGGCGCAGCAGCTCCGGGAGCGCGATGCTGGCGCCGATGGCCATGCCGGCGACGCTGAGCCCGTTCATCGCCGAGATCGCCACCATCAGCCCGATGGTGCCGATGGCCAGCCCCCCGCGCAGCGGCCCCATCCAGACATGGAACATCTGATAGAGGTCGTCGGCGATGCCGGATTCCGAGAGGATGTAGCCCATGTAGATGAACAGCGGCAGCGTCAGCAGCGGATACCACTTCATCAGCTTGATGGCGGCGCTGAACGCGATCTCCGAACCGCCGTCGCCCCACAGCAGCAGCGCCGAGGCCACGGCAACGAAGCCGATGGCGCCGAAGATCCGCTGACCGGTCAACAGCATGACCATCATGGAGGAGAACATCAGCAGGGCGATCCACTCGTAGCTCACAGCGGTCGCTCCGTGGCGAGTGAGGTGTCGTCGATCGGCCGTCCCAGGGCTCTCGCGAGATCCTTGAAGAACATCGCCACCGCCTGCAGCAGCATCAGGAAAATGCCGATGCACATGATGATCTTGATGGGCGCCATCATCGGCGCCCAGGCGGAATAGCTGCGCTCCGTATACTTGAGGGCGTACTCGGTGCTTGAATAGCCGCCGTACAGCAGCAGGCTCAGATAGAACAGCAGGAACAGGATGGTGACCACATCCACGGCGGCGCGCGTCCTCGGCGACCAGGTTCCGTACACAAGATCCATGCGGACATGCGAGTCCATCTGCATGGAATAGGCGCCACCGAGCAGATAATAGGCGACCATGAGGAACTGCGCCGTTTCCAGCGTCCAGAGCGGCGGCACGAAGAACGTCTTGGTGATCGACGAATAGAGCAGAATGCCGATCATCGCGAAGACCAGATACATGGCGCACCGGCCGACCCGCCGGTTGACGGCGTCGACCGCGCGAACGTAGC
>CAZYGP010000420.1:0-843 GCA_964647265.1 uncultured Acidimicrobiaceae bacterium
CAGCATCACGTCACATTGGCGCCGGCACAGTCGCGTCCACTCGACGTCGGACGGGTCGCCGATCAGCACCAGGAGGTCGTTCTCGTCCTCGAGGCGGTGGAGGTACTCCGCGACTCGGGCCCTCGACGGGTCGTCGCCGAGGCGATCGTGCGCCTCCGATGCCGTGACAACGGCGATCCTCGCGTCGCCGGCGGCGCGCAGGAAGCCCTCCGCGAACTCGCGGTGGAGTGGAGAGGATCCCGCAGGCACCACGGCAACCACGTTCGTGGCGGAATCGGGCCGCTCCCCGTGGATCGACCGGTTGAGCCGGCCCATGACGGTGCGGGTCACATCGAGGAGGACGTCGGGATGAGCGAACACGAGCGATCGGAACTCACCCGCCGGGATGCGCATGAGCGCCGAATCCCGACGTGCGACGACGGTGGCCGACCTCGGCTCGTTTGTGATGAGGGCCATCTCGCCGACGACGTCGCCGGGCCCGAGCGTGCCCACCGTCTCGGACCCGCCCTCCGGCGTGGCGATGATCACGTGGAGACGCCCTGCGATCACCACGAACGCCTCGTTTCCTTCGGCGCCCTCGCTCAGCACCGAGTCGCCCGCAGGCACCAGCACGACGTCGGCCGTTCGGGCGATGGACGTGAGCATCGCATCGTCGAGGCGTCGGAACACGGACGTCGACGCCAGGTGACGAACGATGTCGGCGATCGACCATCCCGGGTTTCCTTCGACCACCGATGCTCCTTCCGCGCCGATCCGCAACGCTAGTCACACGACTCGGTGCGTGCCGTCCGACGGGGGCTGCTCCTGGCGTCGGTACCGACCGCGAGCCTCAAAGGGGACTCG
>CAZYGP010000420.1:853-1668 GCA_964647265.1 uncultured Acidimicrobiaceae bacterium
GCGGAACCCGCCGACTCCCTGTTGATGCGCTCGCGCTCGGATGCGGCGGCCTCGATCGCAGAGCGAGCCTCCGGAACCGTCACCATCAACTGGTCGAACTGGCGCTTGTCGAGCACGAGGAGGGTCGTGATGCCGCGCGATCTGACACTCGCATTGCGCCGCTGCATGGCGAGCAGCGCCATCTCCCCGAAGAAGTCGCCGTCCTCGAGCCAGGCGATGACCTCCTCGGTGGGATCGCCGATGTCGCGAACGACCTCGACAACGCCGCGAGCAATCACATAGAACGAGTCACCTGCCTCCCCCTGTCGGAAGACGATCTCGCCGTCGTCCACCAGTCGGGTCTCGAACGCGCTCGCGATGTCCTCGAGCACCGGAAGGCTGAGGTCGGCGAAGAGCGGGATCCTGCGGAGCCGGTCGGGTCGGACACGAGCGGAGAGCCCGTTGGCGCTGACATCGAACCCGTGCTGTTTCGTCCACATCGTGCTGAAGGGACCACCTGAACCCAGCAGCCCCTCGAACGTTCCCGTCTCGACCACAACGCCTCCATCGAGTACGACGATGAGATCGGCTGTCTTCACCGACTCGAGGCGGTGCGTGACGCTGATCACGGTCCTGCCGTCCCGAAGACGCTCGATGGCACCAATGAGGTCGGCTTCGGCCTCGGGGTCCAGGCCGGACGCCACCTCGTCGAGGATGAGGAGTCTGGGTTGCCTCGCCAGGGCACGAGCGATGCCGACGCGCTGCGTCTCGCCTGTCGACAGGACCGTCTCGCCACTGTCGAGCCTCGTTTGCGCCCCGTCGGGAAGGCTGCCGAT
>CAZYGP010000421.1:0-1051 GCA_964647265.1 uncultured Acidimicrobiaceae bacterium
TGCTTTGAACGCATCTTGCACGCCCTGGATGCGCTGGAAGGCCACAAACAACGACCCCACTGCCACAACTAAAGCACCAATACCCGTTGATATAAGAGCAGACTTGAACAACTGCAAGCCCATGATGCCCTTCTTGATCGCATCAAAGCCCTTCATAAAGCCACTGGCCAGACCGCCCGTGAATCTATCTGCTACGCCAGTTAACCCAGAATAATCCTTTTTGATCTCCTTAGCACCGTCTGATACTTCCTTTTGCTTGTCAATGACCCCATCAAGCTTCTGTTCGACCTTGCCAGTATTAGCATCGTACTCTAAGATGATTTGCTTCTTCATGTCAATATAACTATTAACCAGATGAATGCTGCAAGTATGGCCAAGTACCACCCCATCATTAGCACGATGTCAAGCACGCTATGCCAAATCGGCCACCGCTTACGCTTGCCCTCCCTTATTAACTTCTGAATCGCTTGGCCTATAAAGTCGCCATCGTGTATCTCACTACGCATATTATTCGAGTTGGTTGTGTGTTAGCTCTATTTGTATTTGTGAGCAATACCCTGTGCTGTGCTGGGTTGGTTGCTGTCTGAACCGTGCAGGTCATTACCCCGCCAAATGACCCTAATTGAAAGTCAGGAGCAAAAGCACCCACGCTATATGTACCCGCTGATGGGTACTTAGTCCATAAGTCATTGAACTCCAATAACTCGCTAATGATGGCTGGCGGAGGTGTCAAATCTTCGTACTGAATCGCAAAGGTCATTTTTACCGTGAAACTGGTGTCAACGGGCAACACGATGCGTTCATCCAATATGCCGTTAACGAACAACTCTACCGTGTCCCCAAGGTCGAAGTCTCCGTTGTAAATCATCATAAATTGCCCGTGCTGTGCATAGCCTTGTATTGAGTAGAATGCGTCGTAGTTCCAACCGCCACCGAAGTGCTGCCCTTGCATGAAGGCATTTACACCCGCACCCATTGCCTGAATGTCGGCTTGTTCGCCCGTGGTGATGTTATCCCCTAATGCGATATGCCTATCTCCTCCAATGGTGAT
>CAZYGP010000421.1:1070-1665 GCA_964647265.1 uncultured Acidimicrobiaceae bacterium
ACCTGCCAACGGCCAACGCATTGTAAAACGATGCTTGTATCTCTGAACCTACCAATACACTCAACCCGCTACCGTTGCTGTTTACACTGCTTAGGTTGCTTGTTGGTAGTGCTGGCGTGTTAGGCTGCACACCTCCGCTTATGATTGAGTTGAAACACTCGCCATCCGACCACACATATCCAAACGCCTCGCAGCAGAATTGATTAGCGGGTGCTGGTGAACCGTCGGGCTGCTCGAAGTTGATTGACCCGTCCAAGTTGGCCGACACGGGAATAATACTGCAAGCACTTATTGGGCTTAACACCTTTATCAACTTGACCTTGCTCGTGTCGTTGCTGTTGGGGGAGTAGTCAATACTCAACACCCTCCAGTACGAGTCCTTAATGAAAATCTGATCGTTGAACCTAAACGCGGCAAGATCAACCGCACTTAAATAGAAGTTAGCATCCATGATGCGTGCCGATGCGCTGTACAACTGATCGACGTATGCCCTCCAATACGTGTTGTATAGGTTGTTGAATGGGTTGCTGTTGATCGGGTGCAACGGTTGCTCCGCACCGAAGTTCAAATCTTCTCCTGAGAATGACGGCACGGG
>CAZYGP010000422.1:0-1663 GCA_964647265.1 uncultured Acidimicrobiaceae bacterium
ATCAAAAGGAGAGGGATACCGCAAAATCCCAGTGGAAATATAAAGATGCACGTAAGGCTGGTGTTGAAGCCCATAAAGCAGCATTTCCAGGCCAATGCAACGAGGATTGCATCAAAAATCAAATTGATGCCTATCATAAGAACGAGTGTGGGTTCGACGACGAAACGCCTCTCAGGACTGATCCGATTAAAAGGAAAGGAAAAGAACTTAAAGGTGATGAAATTCGTCGTCACACAGAAGCAGTTAATAATGCTTTGGGTGTCAAACAGAGAAGATCCGTTTAAACAACAAACCCACAAACAAGTATTAACAAAAGAGGTAAAAAATGTTGTCAATGAAAAAGAACCCTTTAACGTTCAGGTCAGGTTTCGTTCAGAATCGCAATATTGGGCGAGTTATCGCTGTAATAGATGAAATCAGCGACCAAGGATTAGACAGCTGCCAAGCAATGAAGTGGGTAAGAGACAGTCAGGAATGGAGTTATTTTTTGCTGGAATGGGCTGCAACACGTATTTTAGTATTGGAAGAACCCCAAGTTCAATTGTTTATAACCGGGCCTGATGGAATTGTATTGAAAATGACAGCGGATGGCGAAAGTGAAGAGCATATTGATAATTCCGATGAAGGACTTCGAGCCAGAGGACCCGCAAGAGATTTACGTTATATAGGCAGCCATATATACATGACGGGCATGGGGCGCCAAGTTTATCGGCGCGAAGGCGACAACAATTGGATCAGGTTTGATCAAGGTATTGTTCGGCCCATTGGCTCAACGGAGATCTGTGGCTTTAATTCTATCGATGGGTTAACCGAAAAAGAAATATATGCTGTTGGTTTTAAGGGCGAAATTTGGAGATATTTAAAAAATAAATGGCAGCCCGTCGAAAGTCCAACAAATCTTGTCTTGCATTGTGTGAGGGCCGTTGATAAAGATCTGGTGTTTGTTTCGGGCCAGAAAGGCCTTCTGATCAAGGGGAGTGGAAACCGGTGGGAACTAATTGATCACGATGCAACAAATAAAGATATATGGAGCATCGAATGGTATAATGAACAATTATATGCTGCCTGTGATGACGCGCTTTTTGTTTATAAAGAAAACAATCAAGTCGACAAAGTTGATACTGGTTTAGGCGATAAAATCACTAGTCGATATCTTCACTCCAATGATGGTGTTTTATGGTCATTCGGACCGAAAAATATCATTTGGACCGAAGATGGTATCAGGTGGAATGAAGTCACACCTGGGATGAGCTAAAGTTTAAACAGTATAAGGGCAGCATCATGTCCAGCACCTCTCTCATCATCGAACAACACGTCAATGAATCGTCCTTTAATTGGCTTCTGCGGAGTATCTCGGTCGGCGATCCGCATTTCGATCTATCTGATCTCACCGATTTGGACGAGCGCATGGAAGCCAATGTGGACGGTTTGCGTACCGCCGGAGATGAAGGCTGGGTGATTTGCAAGGAGACCCTCGCTTGGGTAGAAGCGGGTGAGGTTTTCACTGCAGCTGTTTTGGCATTTGAAAGCGGGAATAAGGATCGAATTAAGGATGTTATAGAAAAAGGAAGTGATGATCCAGAATTGTCACGAGGAATTGTGTCTGCATTAGGGTGGCTCGCTTTTCCTCAGGCGGAAAAATTTATTAAAAGTTTTTTAAATT
>CAZYGP010000423.1:0-1652 GCA_964647265.1 uncultured Acidimicrobiaceae bacterium
ACTTGATAAACAGCATTTCGCTGTATTTGGGTAACGGCCACATTTCGTCAGAAATCAAGGTTTCCAAGGTGTCAGCATGAGCGCGAACTTCCGTCATTAAACCGCGCACGGTATCAGCCAAGAACGTCATGTGATCTTGTACGCTGTCAAAGTCGTGTTTGGCACGCGCTGCACTCAATTTACCGACGGCAACCATCAGCGCATTGGCTTCCGTAGCAACGCTGCTGGCAACACTGTTATCTAACGTGATACCAAGTTCTTGCAGATTGCCAGCAGTAGCTGCCAGTTCAGACAGGTAACTGACCGCCGCTGGGTAGATCATGGTGGTAGCCATATTGATCATCAGCTTGGCTTCTACGTCGATGCTGTTGATGTATTGTTCCGCGTAAACTTCAAAACGGCTGTGCAGTTCGGTTGGGGTCAACACGCCCGTGCGCTCAAACAAACCGGAAACTTCTTGGCTTAACAGTTCTGGCAGTGCATCGGCTGTGGTTGGCAGGTTTTTCAGGCCGCGCTCTGCAACCGCTGCTTTGTGCCAGTCTGGGGAGTAGCCGTTACCACCGAACACCACGTTGCCGTGTTGTTCCATGACGACTTTCAGGACGGCGAGGGTGGCAGAGGCAACGTCTTTACCGCTGTTGAGTTCGGCTTCCAGCTTGTCCGCCATCCAGTTCAAGGAATCCGCCAACATGGTGTTCATGGCAACCAATGGGCCAGACACGGACTGTGAGGAACCCACCGCACGGAATTCAAAGCGGTTGCCGGTGAAGGCAAACGGTGAAGTGCGGTTACGGTCGCCGGGGTCGCGTTCAAATTTCAGAATCTGCGACAGCCCCAAATCCATTTGCCCGCCTTTTTCGGTTTTGAGAATTTTACCCGCCTTGATGTCGTTGAAGACTTGTTCAAGTTGGTCGCCCAAGTAAACCGACAGAATGGCTGGCGGTGCTTCGTTTGCACCCAGACGGTGGTCGTTAGAAGCGGAGGCGATAACTGCCCGCAGCAATGGGCCAAACAAATGCACACCACGGATAACTGCACCACAGAATGCCAAGAAGTGCAGGTTGTCTTCTGGGGTAGTGCCGGGGTCGAGCAAGTTGCCTTGCGTGCTGTTACCCACTGACCAGTTGACATGTTTGCCTGAACCATTGACACCAGCGAACGGCTTTTCATGCAACATGCACAGGAAACCGTGGGCTTTGGCGGTGGTTTTCATCACAGTCATCAGCAATTGCTGGTGATCGGCAGCAACGTTTGCTGCTTCAAAGTAAGGGGCAATTTCAAACTGACCCGGTGCTACTTCGTTGTGGTGCGTTTTGGCAGGGATGCCGAGGCGGTAAAGTTTGTCTTCAAAGTCCTGCATGAAGACTTGGACGCGCTCAGGGATTGCACCAAAATAGTGATCGTCGAATTGCTGTCCCTTAGCCGGAGCTGCACCAAACAAGCTGCGACCTGATAACAAAATGTCAGGGCGGGCATTGGCGAACGCTTCGTCGATCAGGAAGTATTCTTGTTCCGCGCCACAGCTTGAGTTCAGGGTGGCAACATCGGCTTCACCCATGAGTTTCAAGACGCGCTGGGCGGCGGTATTCATCGCGGCGTTGGAGCGCAGTAAGGGGATTTTTTTGTCGAGTGCTTCGCCTGTCCAAGACAAG
>CAZYGP010000424.1:0-1651 GCA_964647265.1 uncultured Acidimicrobiaceae bacterium
GAAGGTCTCGAGGCCGACCTGGGTCAGCACTCCTGGCCGCCTGGCGGCAACGTCTCGGTGCATGTCGAACATGATGCCCGATGGCACGTTGTAGGCGCTGACCCGCTCTTCGACGATCATCTTCCAGATCTCGGGCATCTCCATCGACGATGGACCGCTGGGATAGGACCCTGCGAGTATCCGGGTCAAAAGACCGTCCTTCGCGATGTGGTCGATCCCCTTGATCCCGTACATGTCGCCCGCCGCGATCGGGTGGAGCGTGGTGAGATTGCGTGGGTGGCCCTCGGCCTCGAAACGCTCACCCAGCGCCTTGAGCACAAGATCCGGACAGCCGAGGCCGGACGAGGACGACACGGTCACCACGGCATCGTCCGGGATACGTGCGACGGCGTCGGAGGCTGCGACGACCTTGCCCATCTCAGACCCCGCCATAGTCGACCGCGACGCGGCGTCCGGAGGCTGCCGCTTCCTTGACCGCCAGCGCGACAGCCAGCGACTTGATGCCGTCGGTACCTGTTGCCGAAGGCGATCCCGTCCCGTTGACGGCGTCCATGAAACGGCGGATTCCGCGCTCGTAGAGGTTGTGGTCGTTGAAGCCGATCACGCGCTCGTCGTCGCCCACCCGGAGGACGATCTCGCCGACCGGACGCTGAGTCATGACCCCGCGCGCGACGATCGAGCCTTCGGTTCCGTGCACCTCGAATGCAGTCCCGGCGTGGCGCAGCGTGAACCCCTCATGGGTTTGAACCAGCACGCCCGACGGCATTTCCCAGACCGACATCACGCTGTCCTCGACACCCTTCCCAAGGCTTTCCGAACGTGCGATCGCGACGACCTCCGAAGGATCCTCCCGCAGATGGAAGCGAACCGTGTCGGCGTCATGCACGACGATATCGGGGATCACACCGCCGCCCGCGGCAGGGTTGTCGATGCGCCAACCCTGGAGGTTGGGCGGCAGGTAGACGGCATGGGCAACCCGGATGGCCTGGACATCGCCAACCATCCCACCCTCGATAAGTTCACGGATCTTCAGGTGCGACCCCGCATTGCGCAGATGATGGTTGGTTGCGAAGACAAGTCCCGCAGTCTCGGCTGCAGCGACCATTTCTCTTGCGTCTCCGAGTGTCATGGCCAGCGGCTTTTCGCACAGGACATGCTTGCCCGCGGCGATTGCCTTCATGGCCTGAGCATGGTGCTTTTCGTTGGTGGTGGAGATGTAGACGGCATCGATCTCGGCGTCGTCGACCAGGTCGTCGAGATCGGCCGTGGACGCCGGAATTTCATGCCGGTCGGCATATTCCGAGCCGCGCGCGGCATCCCCGCTCATGACGGTGACCACGCTTCCGCCCTGGGACCGGATCGCCGCGATCATGTGCTGCGAAGCTATCGTGCTTGCACCGATCAAGCCCCACTTCACCAGCGCACCCTCCCCATCGACTTTTGTATCGTTCCAATCACTCGCTATATGGAACGTTCCAAAGAGTCAACTGTCCACTCGTCAAGCCTGGAGAACCTTTGTCGGATTTGGATCCGCGACTTGTGAGAATGAGTCACCTCGTTGCGGCGAGGATGGTGGCTGCTGAAGACCGCTGATCATGATCCCCGCAAGCGGAGTACCAATAAGATCCAAGGATCAAGATGCCCAATAGAT
>CAZYGP010000425.1:0-1649 GCA_964647265.1 uncultured Acidimicrobiaceae bacterium
CGCCGCCCATGATGCCCTTCTACGTTCCGCCGGAACAGCTCGTCAAGGATCGGGCCGACTTCGCTCGAAAGGGGATCAGTCGAGGACGTCCGATCGTCGTCGTGCAGCTGGAGTCCGGCATCCTCCTGATCGGCGAGAACTCCTCGCCGTCGCTTCGCAAGATCGGGGAGATCTACGATCGGATCGCCTTCGCCGGAGTCGGTCGTTTCAACGAGTTCGAGACGCTGCGTGTCGCTGGTGTGCGCTACGCCGACCTCAAGGGCTACAGCTACGCCCGTGCCGATGTGACCGCCAAGGGCCTCGCGAATGCGTACAGCCAGACGCTCGGCCAGATCTTCTCGCATGAGGTCAAGCCGTACGAGGTCGACATCGTGATCGCCGAGGTCGGTGCGGTGGTCGCTGAAGACGTGCTGTTCCGGATCCAGTTCGACGGAACGTTGCGCGATGCCGAAGGGATCGCTGTTCTCGGTGCGGAGGAGGAGGAGATCACCCGTCAGCTCGGCGAGCCGTGGGACAGCTCCGTACCCCTCACCGAGGCCCTCGCCGCCGCATGTGGCGCCATCGAGGCGGCAACCGATCGCGAGATCGCTCCCGAGACGTGGGAAACGGGCTTCCTCCAGCGTGACGCGAAGCGCAGAGCATTCCGCCGGTTGACCACGGAGGAGATCGTCGCCTCGCGCTCGTGAGCAAGAGGGTGAACGGATCCGGGTTCTGAGGGTACGCTGGCTGTGTGCAGAGGCGGATCTTCGGTATCGAGAATGAATACGGCGTCACCTGCGTGTTGCGCGGCCAGCGAAGGCTGTCGCCGGACGAGGTCGCACGGTACCTGTTCCGCCGCGTCGTGAGTTGGGGGCGTTCGTCGAATGTGTTCCTCGAGAACGGAGCGCGGCTCTACCTCGATGTCGGGAGCCATCCCGAGTACGCAACCCCGGAGTGCGACAGCATCCTCGACGTCGTCGCCCACGATCGCGCCGGCGAGCGGATCCTCGAAGGACTCGTCGAATCGGCCGAGCAGAGGCTCGCGGAGGAGGGGATCCGCGGTCAGATCTACCTCTATCGCAACAACACCGACTCTGCAGGCAACTCGTACGGATGCCATGAGAACTACCTGATCCAGCGCTCGACAGACTTCCAGCGCATGATCGACACGCTCATTCCGTTCCTCGTCACGCGCCAGATCTGGGCAGGCTCGGGGAAGTTGCTCCAAACGTCGCGAGGCACCGTGTTCTCCCTGGCCCAGCGGGCCGAACACATCTGGGAGGGGAGTTCGTCAGCCACGACACGGAGCCGACCGATCATCAACACCCGCGACGAACCCCATGCCGACGCCGAGCGATACCGCAGGCTCCACGTCATCGCTGGTGACTCGAACATGTCGGAGTACGCGACGTACACGAAGATCGGATCGATGGTCGCCCTTCTCCAGATGCTGGAGGACGAGGTGGTGTTCCGCGACCTGAGCCTCGAGAACCCGATCAGGGCCATTCGTGAGATCAGCCACGACATGACGTGCCGGCGAAAGATCCGCCTCGCGAACGGGCGCGAGCTGAGTGCGCTCGACATCCAGTGGGAGTACCTCGAAAGGGTCATGCGTTACATGCGGTCCTCGTCGTTCAGCCCGGAAGTCGAGCGCGCGGTCGGCATGTGGG
>CAZYGP010000426.1:0-1649 GCA_964647265.1 uncultured Acidimicrobiaceae bacterium
ACAGGCACGACGAAGGCGGGCACGCACAGGCCGCCCCACATGCTTACATGCATGGTATTCGACGATCGAGGTCCGTTTGGCCGACAGCTTCGCCCACCTTCATGTCCACACCGAGTTCTCGATGCTCGATGGGGCGGCTCGTGTGCAGGACCTCGTCAGAGCCGTCGAAGCGGACGGCCAACCAGCCGTCGCGATCACGGACCACGGCGTGCTCTATGGCGTCGTGGACTTCTACAGGGCGGCGAGGGACGTTGGGGTGAACCCGATCATCGGTATTGAGGCGTACCTCACGCCCGGCAGCCGATTCGATCGCCCAGCGCGCCGTGACGACATCCGGTACCACATGACGATCCTCGCCGAGAACGAGACCGGCTACCGCAATCTCATGCAACTCGCGTCGCTCGCGTATCGGGACGGCTACTACTACAAGCCGCGAATGGACGCGGAGCTCCTCAGCACCTACTCAGAGGGCTTGATCGCCACGACAGGGTGCCTCGGTGGCCACGTGCCGCAGCTCCTGGGCGTCGATGAACCGGCCGACGACGACCAGAGGGGACAGGAACGCGACGTCGAGGCCGCGATCGCCGCTGCCGCGAGGTATCAGGACATCTTCGGTAGGGACAACTTCTTCATCGAACTCCAGGACCACGGCATCCCCGCACAGCGGCGGATCATGGCGGATCTCCTCGACATCGGGAGGCGCATCGACGCACCTCTGCTCGCCGCGAACGACTCCCACTACACGAGGGCAGACGAAGCCGACGCCCACGATGCCCTCCTGTGCATCCAAACCGGATCGGTGAAGTCCGAGGAGAATCGCTTCAAGTTCCATTCCCAGGAGTTCTACGTCAAGTCGGCTGCCCAGATGCGAGCGCTGTTCCCGTCCGACGAGTTCCCGAGGGCGTGCGACAACACACTCTGGATCGCCGAACGTGCGCGGGTTGAGATCGAGTTCGACCAGATCCTGCTCCCGAACTTCGAGGTTCCGAGCGGATACGACGAGGATTCGTATCTGAGGCACCTCGTCGTGGAAGGTGCCCGCGCCCGCTATGGAACGCCGGACGCCGTCGTGTCGGATCGGATCGACTATGAACTCCGTGTCATCTCGGAGATGGGGTTCTCCGCGTACTTCCTCATCGTTTGGGACCTCATCGCCCACGCCGCACGGCGAGGTATCCGAACCGGGCCGGGCCGCGGGAGTGCGGCGGGTTCCATCGTCGCGTACTGCCTCAGGATCACGGACCTCGATCCCATTTCCTACGGCCTGATCTTCGAACGCTTCCTGAACCCCGGTCGCAAGGAGATGCCCGACATCGACATGGACTTCGACGAACGGTACCGATCCGAGATGATCGCCTACTGTGCCCAGAAGTACGGCTCGGATCATGTCGCGCAGATCATCACCTTCTCGACGATCAAGGGGAAGCAGGCGATCCGGGATGCCGCCAGGGTGCTCGACTTTCCCTACTCCATCGGGGACCAACTCGCGAAGGCGATGCCCCCCGCCATCCTCGGCAATGACGCGACGATCGACCAGTGCCTCGAGGTCCCGGGGGCCGACGCGTCGACCATCGACCGCGACCACTACTCCGCCGCGTCGGGACTCCGGGAGCTCCTCGACACCATGGACGGCGCCCGTGAGATCATCG
>CAZYGP010000427.1:0-1646 GCA_964647265.1 uncultured Acidimicrobiaceae bacterium
TCCAGTCCGAGGTCGAGGGGCACATGCACAAGCAGGGTGTTCCGACGATGGGTGGGATCGTGATCATCGTCGGCGCAACCGTTGGCTATCTGTTCGCCCACTACAAGGTGTTCACGTTCGGCGCAGGTTTCGGTTTTTCTGCCCAGCCCATGGACGACAAGGCCGTGCTCGCCCTCGTCGCCCTGATCGGCATGGGCATGATCGGGTTCGCCGACGACTTCACCAAGTACGCGAGGAAGCGGAACGAGGGCCTTTCGAAACGCTGGAAGTTCGCAGGGCAACTCGTGATCGCAGGTGTCGTTGCCTGGGGTGCCGCCCGTGCGGGTGTGAGCACGGAATTGTCGTTCGTGCGACCGCTCGGCATCGACCTTGGACCGATCCTGTTCTTCCTCCTCGTGCTCTTCCTCCTGACCGCGACCGCGAACGGCGTGAACCTCACCGACGGCCTCGACGGCCTCGTCGCGGGGTCCAGTGCGCTCGTGTTCGGCGCGTTCGTCCTCATCGCGTTCTGGCAGTCGAGGAACCCTGCCTTCTACTCCGTCGACGGAGCCCTCGACCTCGCTGTCTTCGCTGCAGCACTCCTCGGCGCCGTGCTCGCGTTCCTGTGGTGGAACGCGGCTCCCGCCCGGATCATCATGGGAGACACAGGTTCACATGCGATCGGCGGCGCGATGGCCGCGCTGGCGGTCCTCACCAACACGCAGCTGCTCCTTGCAGTCCTCGGCGGGCTGTACGTCCTGGAGACGCTCTCCGTGATCATCCAGGTGGTCTCGTTTCGTGGCTTCGGACGACGCCTGTTCCGGATGGCGCCGATCCATCACCACTTCGAGCTGAAGGGCTGGCCCGAGACGACGGTCATCATCAGGTTCTGGATCCTGTCGGGCATCATGGTGGCGATCGGGATCGGGCTGTTCTACGCCGACTGGGTCGCAGGTCCGGGGTCGATCCAATGAGGTACCTCGTGCTCGGTTCGAGCCTCCGCGGGCTCGCGGATGCGACAGGGCTCGCGCTCGACGATGGCCACACGGTCGTGCTCTACGATGCTGAGCACCCCGCCGACTCCGACGGGTTCGCCGGTCCCGTCGAGGTCCTCCCGCGCGAATGGACCAGGGACAACCTCGACGGCATCGATCGTGTCATCACCAGTCCGTGGTTCGCAGAGACCAAGCCGCCACTCTCTGATGTCCTCGCCGCCGGTATCGATGTGGTCACGGAGGCGGGGTTCGGCCTCGAGCACCTCGCTCTGCCCGTCGTAGCGGTTACCGGAACGAATGGGAAGACGACCGTCACCGAGGTGACGACAGCGATGCTGCGGGCTTCGGGCGTCGATGCCGTCGCTGCCGGCAACATCGGCGTCCCGATCTCGTCGATCCGGCCCGGGGATGCCGAGATACTCGTTCTCGAGCTGTCGTCGTACCAACTCAGGTTCATGCCGCCGGTCCGGCCCGCCGCGTCGACCGTCCTCAACATCGCTCCGGACCACCTCGACTGGCATGGATCGTTCGCGGCGTACGCCGCGGCGAAGGCGCGAATCGTGCACGATGCCCCTGCCGACGCGGTGTTCGCGTACGACCCGGGGGATCCGCTCGTTTCGCGGATCGCATCGTCGGCTCCGTGCAGAACGGTGCCGTGCTCCGGTGCGACGG
>CAZYGP010000428.1:0-1645 GCA_964647265.1 uncultured Acidimicrobiaceae bacterium
GTGCGAGAGGCCCTGACAGAGGCATCCGCTCGATCCCGAGGCTGACGAATGCATCCTCCGCATCGTCGGCTGCCACAACAAGGCGAACCCCGTAGTCCCTGTAGAAGCCGGGATTGAGGCCTCCTTCGTCATCCGCCTCGACATTCGACGCAATTCCATCGGAAGCCAGCCTCGCGGAGGCGATCACGGCGTCCGACCGAAACGGATACGTTGTGACGGTGACCTGATCGGTCACGAGGTCGCTTCCGCGGCGACAAGGCGGACGTAGTCGACCAGCGATCCGTCCCCGCTGGCGGCGCCGTCCGGGAGATCCCCGCGTCCCCACAGCCAGAGGTCGAGCGTCGCAGGGTCCGTCGCGATGACTGCATCGGGCTCATGGTCTGCCGCATACACCAGCGCAGGGAGTCCGTCGTACGAGTTCCCGCTGCTCGGTGATGTACCAGAGAACGAAGCCCGACGGACGACCCATTGGCGACCTTCGACCTCCATGGCGATGACACCGTCCCCGGCGGTGATCGTTCCCCATGCCGGCCCGCCGATCATCATCTCGTCGAGGATCTCGTCCACGCCGTCGATCGCGAGCTCGGGTCCGACCCTGCCCGGACCGCCTGCGGCGATCAATGCGTCAGCGCCGTGGATGACCGTCTCGTGCGCCATTCGACGGACCCACCAGTCCGCGTCGTGTTGATGAGGGCACCATGTCCACGTCGGATTCGAGAGGTCGGACGTACGGAACACCCTGAGCATCTCGACGACACCCAGATCGAACCACTCGAGGATGTCACCGTCTGGTCCGGAAGGCTGGGGAGGCGACGCGTCGAGCCACCCACCGCGCACGGTCTCCGTCTTGTGTCGATGGACGATGCCAGTGTGCTCCAGGAGATCCCGCAGCGTCCAGCCGGGGCATGTCGGGACCGCCGTGTCGAGCGGTACGTCCGTGGCGACCGCGATCATCGATGCGGCATCGTGCTCGATGGATCCCAGGTACGAGTCGGTGTCCATGGCGTGCGACACTACCAGCGCGAGAGAACCCGGAGCGCCTTCGGTGCATGCACCGCCGCACGGGACCTTGGTCGTGCGGAGCTCCGGGTTCCGGTGGTCCGAGTTGAAGTCGCCACCTGCCTCATGAGAGGAGCGCGGCCTCATGGAATGATCGTCGCGCTAGCGCTCGACCACCTCCGGGGTCCTTGAAGAACTTTCAGACATTGTCTGGACCACCTCCTTTCACCGGACCGCGATCATGCCACGGCCGAGCAGATCTGTCACGCATTTTCCGGCCCGCATCGACGCCGGAACCTGCGCACCGCAAAGCGGTATCGTGCGGATCGATAGGGAGGTCGTGTGGCGAAGGGCATTGGAGTACTCACGGCCGGGGGCGATGCACCCGGCCTGAATGCGGCGATCAGGGCGCTCGGCAAGTCCGCGATCCGCCAGCACGGCTGGAACGTCATCGGGTTCCGGGACGGTTTCCGTGGCCTGATGCAGGATCGGACGATCCGGTTGGACTCCGAGACCCTGTCAGGCATTCTCACGCAGGGCGGCACAGTTCTCGGTACGGGTCGCGACAAGGTTGACAGGATGGACGTCGGAGGCACGACCCTCGACATGCGCGACGCGATGCTCGCCACATTCACCGAACACAACC
>CAZYGP010000429.1:0-1641 GCA_964647265.1 uncultured Acidimicrobiaceae bacterium
GGACCCTGACGATGAAACCGCGACGCTTGCGCTTCGCGAGGAGTCCGTCGAACTCGTCCTCCGTCGGAAAGTAGACCTTCCTTTCGGCATCCGGCGGTGTTTCGATCATTCGTACTCCTGACGGAAACGCTTCACGACCCTGCGGCTGATGGAGTTGAGCGCGAGCGTGATGACGAAGAGGGTCAGGCCGATGGCGAAGATCGAGTTGTAGTCGATCGTGTTGTATGAGAGGTCGCCGCTCGCCGTGATCGCGATGTATCCGGTCATCGTCTGTGCACCCTGGAACGGACTGAGGATGTAGGCGAGAGAGTCCGAGCCGATAGTGAAGTTCCGTGGTGATGCACCCGCAGCGAGTGTGACGACCATCGTCTCCCCGATGGCGCGGGACGCTGCAACGACGACACCTGCCGCAATGCCGGAAATGGCTGCGGGAACTACGATCCGAAGGGAGACCTCGAGCTTGGACCCTCCGAGCCCGTAGGCGGCCTCACGCAACGAGCTCGGGACTGCGGACATCGCGTCCTCGGAGAGGGAACTGATGAGGGGGATGATGAGGATCCCCACGACGATGCCGGCCGAGAGCACGTTGAAGAACCCGACAGTGCTGGTGCCGAGAATGGAACGGATGATCGGGGTCACGAAGGCGATGGCGAAGAAGCCGAATACCACCGTGGGGATGCCGACGAGGATCTCGAGCACCGGCTTGAAGATGTTCTTCACCCTGATCGACGCGTACTCGGAGAGGTAGATCGCGGCGGCGAGGCCCAGCGGAACGGCGACGATCAGGGCGATGACCGTTATGAGCATCGTTCCGAGGACGAGCGGCCAGATGCCGAAACTCCCCGCCTGGGGTTGCCAGAAGGTCGTGCCGAAGAACTCGAGGAGCGAGACACGCTCGTCCTGGATGAAGAGCAGGGACTCCTTGCCGAGCTCCCAGACGATACCCAACGTGATAGCGATCGAGACTGCTCCGGCGACGAACAACGAGCCGACGATGATCGCCTCGAAGGGCCGAGGCCGTTTGCGGATCTGCTCCCCCACGCTGGAGGTCGTTCGTGTCTCAGCGGTCATATTGGTGCCTCCATCATGGTGGAGTGGGCCTGTCGTGGTCGTTGGTGCGTTCTCATCTTGGTCCCTGTGCGGACGTTGCGCACGTCGTCGACTCCCAAAGCCGATGGTCCCGGCGCCGATGGTCCCGGCGCCGATGGTCCCGGCGCCGATGGTCCCGGCCGGTCGAACCCGACCGGGACCATCCCATGGCGTTCATCATCGACTGTTCTCAGAAGCCCGCCGCCGCAGCGATCTTGTCGGCCGCTTCCTGGAGCCTCTCGTCGGGCGCCGGGAAGTATCCGACGTCACCGATCACCTCGTTGACCCTATTCAGGTAGAACGCCATGAACAGCGCAACCTGGGGCTTCTCGGCGACGACCTCCTCGGCCGTGTACATGAACAGGGGGCGCGAGATCGGATACGTGTCGTTGTTCACATTCTCCTCCGACGGCTCGACACCATCGACGGCGACTGCTTGGAGCGTGTCGGCGTTCTGCTGGAAGAACGCGAAGCCGAAGTACCCGATTGCGCACGTCGAGCTGAGGTCGCCCTCGGTGCAACCGTCATCGGCAACGCCGCGCACCGTGATGT
>CAZYGP010000430.1:0-1637 GCA_964647265.1 uncultured Acidimicrobiaceae bacterium
TTGAGCACGTCGATGGCTTCATCGAGTTCGTGCAGCTTCATCCGTTCGACGCTCTCGCGCCCTTGACGGTAGGTCTTTCCGTGTTTCATCGGATTCCTCGTTGGTGATCTCCCGACGGGCCCCTCTGGCCACGACGGTGCGGACGATGCAACCGCGGGGAACTACTCGATCTCGAGACCCATGCTGCGGGCCGTGCCCAGCACCATGCGCATTGCAGCCTCGACATCGTGGGAGTTCAGGTCGGGAGCCTTGAGCTCCGCGATCTCGCGCACCTTGGCGAGCGAGACCTTGCCGACCTTGTTCTTGTTGGGCTCTCCCGAACCCTTCTCGATCCCGGCCGCCTGGCGCAGGAGCACCGCGGCGGGAGGAGTCTTGGTGACGAACGTGAAGGTGCGGTCGGAATAGACGGTGATCACCACGGGGGTGACCATGCCCATCGCTTCCTTGGTGCGGTCGTTGAACATCTTGCAGAAGTCCATGATGTTCAGACCGTGTTGTCCGAGCGCAGGGCCGACCGGCGGGGCGGGATTCGCCATGCCGGCCTTGATCTGCAGCTTGATGTTGGTCAAGACGCGCTTAGCCATCGTGCATCCTTTTCGTAGCGCTCGGTCCGCTGGGGACTAGATCGCCTTCACCTGTAGGAAATCGAGTTCGACGGGGGTCTCGCGTCCGAAGATCGAGACCATCACCTTGAGCTTGCCCTTGTCGGGATTGACTTCGTTCACGATCCCGGTGAAGTCGCTGAACGGCCCGTCCATCACCTCGACGGAATCGCCGACCTGGAACGGGATCTCCTGGATCGTCTTGTCCTCGCTCTTGCGCATGCGTCCGAGGATCCGGTCCACCTCGGCCTCGCTGAGCGGCGTGGGCTTGTTGCCGCTGCCCACGAAACGAGTCACGCCCGGAATGTTGTTCATGAAGTGGAGGGTCTCGTCATTGAGCACCATCTCCACCAGCACGTAGCTCGGGAAGAACTTGCGCTTGCTGGTGACGCGCTTGCCATTGCGCATCTCCGTGACTTCCTGGGTCACCACCAACACATCCCCGAAGTAGCGCTGCATCTCGTCGTTGCCGCGGATCGACTGGTCGATGTTCCGCTTCACCTTGTTCTCGTGGCCCGTGTTCGCGTGGATCACGTACCAGTGGAGGTCGGGATGGCGTACCCCTTCCCCGGTCGCCGCATCGGCGCCAGGATCGGAAGAGGACGTCTCGCCGGCCCGCGCGGGCTTTGCGCCCTCGCCGGAACCCTCGGACGGGTGCTTGTGATCCTCGAACATCGTGCTTGCCCCGTTCCTTCGCGTCGTCGTCGGCAGCGTTGGGCGGGCGCGCACCGCCCTTCGGCGCGCGTCCCATTCGTCGCTGGTCAGATGCTGGTTGCGAAGAGCCTGAGGAGGTAGTTGAACACCTGATCCACCAGGCCGATGAAGATCGTGACCACGAACACCGACACGATCACCACGAAGGTCGACTCGGCGAGCTCCGGACGCGAAGGCCAAGTGACCTTCTTGAGCTCGGCCGCCACCTCGCGGAGGAATTCTGTCACGCGCTTCATCGCTGCCGTCCGTTCACTCGGAATCTGGAGGAGGCATGGCAGGGGTGGCAGGATTCGAACCCGCGACCCTCGGTTTTGGAGACCG
>CAZYGP010000431.1:0-1635 GCA_964647265.1 uncultured Acidimicrobiaceae bacterium
CCTTCGTTCGACTCGTCGTCGACGCGTTAGGACGTTCCCGTGACAGCGGCGTCGTGGACTCGCTCCGTCAGGCGGCGCACGAAGCGGGTTGGTCCAACAGGATTGCACCGGTGATCGCCCGCCTCGATGAGCGCGGGCAGCTGAGGGTTCCCACGTGAGCCACATCGCCTTCGTCACGACTGAGCTCGAACCATTCGTGCGCGGGGGAGCAGGCATGCTCGTCTCGGAGCTGCGCACCACACTCGAACAGCTGGGCCATCGTGTGTCCGTGGTCCTTGCCACGCCGGCAGATGTAGTTGTCGACACAGATGGCATCATCGTGGCCTCTGATGACGATGATGCGGGATGGGACCTGGCGTTCATGGCCACATCAAAAGCTGCGGCGGAGGCGCTGTCCGAACTCCACGCACGCGACCCGATCGATCGGATCGAAATCCAGGACTTCGACGGGCTCGGCTTCTGGGCGCTCACCCATCGCAACGACCTCGGGATCGCAAGGGTCCCGATCTCGGTCCGTTTCCATGGACCCGTCGACCTCCAGACGCAGGCTGTCGGAACATCGACTCCGGAGCTCGACGCGGTCGCAGCCATGGAACGGGAGGCGTTCGCGATGGCCGACCGCGTTGTCGTCCCCTCACCGGGCATCTCAGCATTGGTGCGTGCCCGGTACCGCGTCGATGCCGACCGTGTCGTCGTCGGACCGCCACCCGTTCGCGTTCTCCCAACCGATCGACGGTGGCATCCAGGGGGTTCCGAGTTCCTCGTAGTCGGGAGACTGGGCGAGGTCAAGGGATCCCATGACATGATCGACGCCGTGATTCCGTGCCTCGTGGGTCATCCCGGTGTCACTGTCTCGTTCGTCGGCTCGGACGGTTGGAGCGCCTCGGCTGACCGGTCGATGAGGGAGTGGCTCACGTCCCGCCTGCCCGAATCGCTCCGTGACAGGGTTCGCTTCATCGACCATCTGGACGCCGAGGAACTCGCGGAGCGGATCGCAGCGAGCATGGTCGTCGTTGCACCGAGCCGGTTCGAGAGTTTCAACCTCGCGATCCATGAGGCGAGGCTGCTCGGTGCGCCGGTGATCGTTCCGCGGATCCCGGCGTTCGACGGTGTGTTGGACGAGAACTCGGGTGCGATCGTCTACGACGGCACCGTTGCGGGCCTCGGCGAGGCCCTCGAGACGGCCGTGCAGGCGCCCGAGACGCTGACCGATCTCGCGAACCGCCCTCCACCGAGAACCGGGGATCCCCTGGTTCCCTATGAGGGTCCCGACGCCGAACCCTGGCACCTGCGCAGTCAGGGCGGGCTCGCGACTGCTGCGATTGCGAGGGTCGAGGCGGCTTGGCTCGAGCCTCGGCGGGCGGCACCGAAGGAATCCCTTGGACGCAGCCTGCTTCGACATGTTCCTGACGGTGTGTTTCGAGGCCTCAAACGTGTCGTGCCGAACAGTGTCAAGGACCGACTCAGGGACACGACGGACTGGGGTGTGGAGGCCGATCGGAGGAAGTGGGAGGACCGTTTCGACAGGGCCACCGCCAGAGTGGCTGCAATGTCCGTTCCCGATTCAGGGACGAGCGTGTCCATCGTCATACCGTGCTACAACCAGGGTGAGTTCATCCGCGAGGCGCTGCTTTC
>CAZYGP010000432.1:0-1634 GCA_964647265.1 uncultured Acidimicrobiaceae bacterium
GAGCCTCGACGAGACATAGGCTGCCGCTTCCGGCTCCGTCAGATCGGAGAGGTTCGTTGCACGGATCGCCGCGATTCCCTCGACGATCCACCCACCGTCATCCTTGCGAATGGTGAAGTCCTCGCGAAGGGGGCGGTGCAGGACGTATCCGTCCCTGTTCGGGGCTGCGCGCTCGATGGTTCCGACGAGGTCCGCCACCGCGTGCATGAGCTCGTCGAGGCCGTCGCCATTGACGGCGGAGATCATCATCACGGGCCCATCGACGTCCACGGTCGGCAGGTCGCCACGATCGACCAGATCGGACTTGGAGATCACCACGATGCGCGGCCGAGCGGCGAGCATGGGATCGTGGGCCTCGAGCTCACCGACCAGGACCTCGAGTTGCCTGTCGATGGGATCGACCTGGAGCGGTGACGGGTCGACCAGGACGACGAGGGCCCTTGCACGTTCCGTGTGCCTGAGGAACTCGTGGCCGAGGCCCTTTCCGTCTGCGGCGCCCTCGATCAGGCCAGGGATGTCGGCGAGGACCAGTTCACGATCATCCACTGTCACGACACCGAGGTTCGGCGTCAGGGTGGTGAATGGGTAGTCGGCGATCTTCGGTTTCGCAGCTGACACCCGCGAGATCAGCGTGGACTTGCCGGCGTTCGGGTACCCGATGAGGGCCGCATCGGCGAGGAGTCGGAGTTCGAGGCGAAGCTCGACCTCCTCTCCGTACTCCCCCTGCTCTGCGAAGGTCGGTGCCTTCCTGTCGGGACTCACGAACGACGCGTTCCCTCTGCCACCCTTCCCGCCGCGTGCGGCGAGGACCCGCTGGCCGGGCTCGACGAGGTCCGCGATGAGCACACCGTCGGCGTCGCGTACCGTCGTGCCGAGTGGCACGGGAAGGTCGACGTCCTCACCGTGGCGGCCGTGTCGGAGATCGCCCTCGCCGTGCGTTCCGTTCCCCGCCTTCCACACGGGATGGCGGTCGTAGCGCAACAGTGTCGCGACGTCGGAGTCGGCGACGAGGAAGATGTCACCTCCGGCTCCTCCCGAGCCGCCATTGGGTTTGCCCTTCGGCAGGCCCTTCCGACGCAGGAAGGAAGAGACACCGGCACCGCCGTTGCCTCCGCGGGCTCTGATGGTGACCGTATCGACGAACACCGTGATGTGCCTCCTTCGATCGTCAACCTACCCCGACAACGGAGGAAGGGCGGACCCGTGGGCCGCCCTTCTCACGATCGGATGGACGATGACGTCAGGCGTCGATGAGGACGGACACCTGGCGACGTCCCTTGCGCGAGCCGTACTTGACGACACCGGCCTCGAGCGCATACAGCGTGTCGTCGCCGCCGCGAGCGACGTTGTCACCCGGATGGATGCGGGTTCCGCGCTGGCGGACGAGGATTGCCCCTGCGTTGACGGTCTGACCGTCGAACACCTTGGGTCCGAGCCGCTTGGCAGCTGAATCGCGGCCGTTCTTGGTTGAGCCGCCTGCCTTGGTCTTCGACATCGTTACTCCTCCTCGGTGGACTTGGTGGACTTCTTCGCCTTCGGTGCGGCCGCCGGATTGTCGGCCTTCACCGCCGCAGCAGGCTTGTCGGCCTTCACCGCCGCAGCAGGCTTGTCGGCCTTCACCGCCGCAGCAGGCT
>CAZYGP010000433.1:0-1630 GCA_964647265.1 uncultured Acidimicrobiaceae bacterium
TGGGCGAGCGGGAGGAAGAACAGGGTCCGGTTGTCGTCGGAGAAGAGCTCGGCCATCTGGTCGTCGACCTGCATCACCTCCCAGATGAAGTTCCCGTGGGTGAGCATGCACCCCTTCGGCATACCGGTCGTGCCCGAGGTGTAGACCAGGGTGGCGAGGTCGCTGTGGGCGATGGAATCGATGCGATGCTTGAGCTCGGCACGGGACTCGTCGGTCGCCATTGCCGAGATCGTGGCGAGGGCGCCGTCATCGATGACGTGGACGTGACGGCATTCCGGGAGGTCGTGCTGGACCTCGACGTACGATGCCATGGTGCTGTCGTTCTCCGAGATGAGGGCAACCGCACCGGAATCCTGGATGATCCACCGCACCTGGTCCGCCGACGACGTCTCGTAGATCGTCGTCGTTGCCGCCCCTGCTGCCCAGATGGCGTAGTCGAAGTACGTGAACTCGATGCGCGTCGCCGAGTGGAGCGCGACGCGGTCACCCTTGTTGACGCCGAGCGCGATCAGGCCGGCCGCGAGCTCCTTGACCGTATCCCACAGTTCGCGCGTCGACACCTTCGTGAAGGCGTCACCGTTGCGGAACGACAGCGCAGCGTGGTTCGGCGCAGCGTCGGCCCTGACCATGAGCTGCTGGACGACGTTGGCGTTCGGTGGGACGCTCACGGCGCCCGGGGTGGTGTATGTCTGCATCGGCAAGGCCTCCTCGGGGTTCACCGCGATGGTAGATGCGGTCGCGATCCCCTGCACGGGGAAAACTGACTAGTCAAATGAAACATCGGCAAATCCTGCTCCACCCCGCTTCCTGACACGCCGATGACCCACACATGGAATCCACCACCAACCTCCCAGCTCCGGTCCAGCAGGTCGCCAGCACGGCCGAATGCATCTGGTGCCACCGAGATGCGCTCGTCGTCGAGGCCTCGGGGACGACACTGTGCGCTCGCCATGCGACGATCTTCATCACCGCGGGTCGATCCGCCAGTAGAGGTGCACCGACGTCGTTCAAGGTCCGAGGTTGACATGCGCGCTGGACACGTCCACCCCTGAGGAAGATCTGTGAACGGTGAATCCACCTGGAACATC
This sequence comes from uncultured Acidimicrobiaceae bacterium, assembly GCA_964647265.1. GTDB lineage: Bacteria > Actinomycetota > Acidimicrobiia > Spongiisociales > UBA5794 > SZUA-442. The sequence goes on from CAZYGP010000433.1 coordinate 1,089, forward strand.
GAGATCCGTCACACGTGCACGAAGTGTGACCGGCTCGCCGTGGTGTACGACGATGACGAGAATCCACTGTGCGCTCGCCACGCGACGATCTTCATGACCGCCGCCAAGGGTCGTTCGACCGCCGCTGTCGAGGACCAATCGAAGACCACCTGACCGAAGGGGAATCGCGGAACGCGAAAACCCCCTGAAGGTGACTTTCCGCAGTCACGCACTCGCGGGTAGCGTTCACCGAGGGTAAGCGACGGGACGCGGAGATCGATTGAAACGCGCTCTCCGGCCCGATCCCCTGCATCTCCGAAGCATCCGGTGCCTACGGGAGAGGGACGATGGCTGAGCTGACGGTCATCTCAGTGCCATTCACATTTCCGGCGAGCGACGCCTTCGTCCTGCGCGGAACGGTTCACACACCGATCGAGAACGGCGACGAGGAGCCGCTCTCCGACAGATCGGTGGAGCCCGCGATCACGTACGCACACCCGTTCGTGACCCCTCCTTCCGACTCCGACATCGTCGGGTATCCGGACGACGCGGGGCTCCGTCGC
>CAZYGP010000434.1:0-1628 GCA_964647265.1 uncultured Acidimicrobiaceae bacterium
CGAGGTGCGGCCTGTCCGAGCTCGAGGGTTCCCCTGCTCATCACGATGGTGTCTGCCCACAGGACGTCGTACGTGTTCGCCTGACCGAGGTTGAGGGCAATCACGTGGTCGAGGTTCCGGAACGATGTGATGGCGATGCGCTCGTGGTTCTCGGCGATGAGCAGCACCTTGCCGGTGACCCCCATCGCAGCGAGGAGGGCGACGGCCTTCTTGGTCCTGGGCTCGTCCCAGATCTCAAAGGTCTCGACCACCCTGATCTGGTTCTCGGCGGCTCGCGCCGAGAGCGCGCTCCGCAGCGCGAGGCGCTTCATCTTCTTCGGGGTGCGCTGGCTGTAGTCGCGGGGCTTCGGCCCGTGGGCCACGCCGCCTCCGACCCACTGCGGGGAACGGATGGAGCCCTGCCTGGCACGACCAAGGCCTTTCTGCCTCCACGGCTTGGTGCCGCCACCACGGACCTCGGCCCTGGTCTTCGTCGAGTGTGTTCCCGCGCGCTTTGCGGCGAGCTGTGCGGTGACGACCTGATGCATGACGGCCATGTTCGGCTCGATCCCGAAGATGTCGGGGTTGAGGTCGACGGTTCCGGCCTCGACGCCATCCGCGGTGTACAGCGGCGCAGTGACGGTGTCAGCCATGAGCCTTCACCGCCTCCCGCACGACGACGATCGAGCCCTTTGGCCCGGGTACCGAGCCTGCGAGCAGCACGATGTTGCGCTCGGCGTCGACGCGTACGACCTCGATGTTCATGAGGGTCGTCGTGTCCCCACCCATGCGACCCGGCATGCGCTTGCCCTTGAACACGCGAGCGGGTGTGGCGCACGCACCAATCGATCCGGGGGCCCTGTGGACCTTGTGGGCACCATGGGCGGCACCCTGGCCCTTGAAGTTGTGACGCTTCATCACGCCGGCGAAACCCTTGCCCTTGGAGATGCCCGTGACGTCGGCCTTCTGGCCCTCCGCGAGGACGTCGGCGATCGTGATGACCTGACCGACCTCGTATGCGTCGGGGTCGTCGACCCTCACCTCGATGATGTGGCGATGCGGAGCGACACCCGCCTTCGCGAAGTGGCCGGTTGCCGGCCGCCCCGCCTTGGAGGCTGACATCTCCTTGAAGGCGATTTGAACCGCGGCGTAGCCGTCGGTCCCATGACGCTTGACCTGCGTCACGACGACCGGTCCGGCCTTGACGGCGGTCACCGGGATTGCCCGGTTCGCATCGTCGAAGATCTGGGTCATCCCCAGCTTCTCTCCGATGATCGCATTCATGTCTTGATCTCCACCTCTACGCCGGCAGGCAGGTCGAGCCGCATGAGCGAGTCGACGGTCTTCGGTGTGGGTTCCAGGATGTCGATGAGCCGCTTGTGTATCCGCATCTCGAAGTGCTCGCGTGACGTCTTGTCGACGTGCGGGCCTCTGATGACGGTGTAGCGATGGACCTTCGTCGGGAGCGGAACCGGTCCCCTGATCTTCGCCTGCGTACGGATCACCGTCTCCGCGATCTTGCGCGCCGACTCATCGACGACGGAATGATCGTACGCCTTGAGTCGGATGCGGATCCGATGGTCGTTTGCCATGTCTTACTCACTCACTTCGTTCGTCTCAGATGTCTCTACGTCTAGGCCAGGATCTTC
>CAZYGP010000435.1:0-1627 GCA_964647265.1 uncultured Acidimicrobiaceae bacterium
CCCGGCCGGGCATCTCCCCCAACGGGGGAGAAGCGCGAACGGCGTGGGAGGGAACTACAGGGAGATCGTGATGGTGGCGACCGCTTCGTCGATCATTGAGGCAATGGTGCGGTAGGTGGCGAGGTCGCGGCCGTAGGGGTCGGGGACGCCGGAGGGGTGGGCGAGGAGGCGGATCCGGTCGGGTGGGAGGTCAGTGAAGGCTCGACGGGCGGCGACGAGGTGCTCCTGTTCCATGCCGAACACATGGTCGGGAGCCGGTGCGTCCCGCAGCGGTGTCGCCCGGTGACTCCGAAGGTCGAGGCCGCGCTCGGACGCAACCTGATGCATCAGGTCGGTGGCGCGGTCGCCGGCGATCGCGACGGTGCCTGCACTCGAGACGGTGAAGCGGTCAGGGTCGAGGGTGGCCCGTGCAGCGACCTCGGCGTACGGGGACCGGCAGATGTTCCCCGAGCAGACGAACAGGATCGCCAACGGACCTTCCGTCACGAGTCGGCGCGGTACTTCGCTGCGGCTTCGACGAACGCCTGGAAGAGGCCCTTGGAGTCCTCGTGTTCGCGCATGCCGAGGAACTCGGGGTGCCACTGTACGGCGATCAACGGCCAGGACATGTCGGCGTGTTCGATCGCCTCGATCGTCCCATCCGGCGCGGCGCCGACGACCCTCAGACCGGTGCCGAGCCGGTCCACGGCCTGGTGGTGGATCGAGTTGATGTTGTGGAGTCCCTCGCCGATCGCCGCTGCGATCCTGCATCCGGGATCGATCATTGCCTCCGAGTGCGGCTCGTAGGCGCCCTCACCGGTGATGTCGTGTCCCTCGGCGCCGTGATGCGACGGCAGGTCCTGCACGAGGCTGCCACCCAATGCGACGTTGACGACCTGGAGCCCACGGCAGACCGCCATCGTGGGCAGCCTCCTCGAGTAGGCGCGCCGGACGAGCTCGAACTCGAACGTGTCCCGCTCGTCGTCGACGCCGTACAGCGTGTCGTGGGGAGCAGCCCCGTAGGAGGCGGGGTTGACGTCGCCGCCGCCGGTGAGGAGAAGGCCGTCGATGTGGTCGAGGACGTGGTCGATCTGATCGCTTGGCACCGGGATAAGGATGATCGGGATGCCGCCGCCGTTGCGCACCGAGTCCGAATAGGTGTGCGTCGTGAGGTAGGCACGCACGTAAACGCCGGCGGATGGGACCTGTTGCGGCCGGCCGGTGATGCCGATGATCGGGAGCATCGCACAAGTGTAGGGCGCCTCGGCCCATCGGCCACGAACGTCAGCGCTGCGATTCGCCTATCCTCGACAGGTCGGCCCGGCAACGAGTGCGACGGCACCGACGACTCAGTTCTCGACACAGAGGTTTTCAATCCATGGGTTCGCTGATCAAGAAGCGCCGCAAGAAGATGAGCAAGCACAAATACCGCAAGCGGCTCAAGGCCAACAGGCACAAGCGCAAGAAGTAGCGGCTCACGAACGCCTCCCCACGGGGAGGCGTTCCTCGTACTCGGACGTGGCACTCCGACGTGATGCGGGAGAGAGCAATCGGATACGGATGTTCGCGTACCAATCGGTGCTGTTGTCGAGCTCCGACGCGTATGCCGACACGGTCACTCGGTCACGTTCGATCTCGATTCGGGTTC
>CAZYGP010000436.1:0-1627 GCA_964647265.1 uncultured Acidimicrobiaceae bacterium
TTTGGAGAGATGCAGGAAAAATTTCAGCACCCGTATGCCGTTTCGATACTCGTATTGCTCCAGGTTGCGGATGTCTTCGTAGCGCTGTTGCCACACTGCGTCGAGATCCTGGGTCAATTCCGGGGGAATGCGCTGGTACTGCGTCAGAATCTTGGGATGCACCCGCACCACGAGCACCTCCTCATAGTAGGAACGGTTGAAAATGCGAATCCGCCCGCGGGAAGCCATCTGCCGGTTGGTGCGCCACAGGTAGCTGTGATCAATCTCCTCTTCCGACGGCTGCTTGAATGCCGAAACCACGACGCCATGCGGATTGACGCCCGACATCACATGGCGGATAGTGCCGTCTTTGCCAGCGGCGTCCATCGCCTGAAAAATCAGCAACATGCCGTAGCGGTCATGTGCATACATTTTGTTTTGCAGGTCGTCGATCTCCTCCTGGTACTCTTCCAGCAGCGCTTTGTAGTCCTTTTTGTCTTTGTAAAAGCGCGTCGCTTCGGTGGGGGCATCTTTGATGGAAAAATGCCGGTCCCCGGTATAGGTGAAGGGCTTGATGTCTATGTCGATATGCATAATCAGGGGCTTTTGGCGAATATAGCATAAAAATCCCGGTCAAAAAGAATCCGTATATTTGCATTTCCAAACCGGAAACCCATGCAAAGCTCCATCGCTTCCCTCGATCAGATCGCCGCATTCTTCGAACAATTGCAGAATGAAATCTGTGCCGGGCTGGAAAACCTCGACGGCAAAGGTCGCTTTCGCGAGGACCGATGGCAGCGCGCGGCAGGCGGCGGCGGGCGCTCACGCGTGATGGAAGGCGGCTCCGTTTTTGAAAAAGGCGGCGTCAACTTCTCCCACGTACACGGCCCCATGCCCGAAAACATCGCTGCGAAACTCAACCTCCCGGCCCAGGCCCATTTTCACGCCACGGGCGTGTCGATCGTGATGCATCCGCGCAGCCCGCGCGTGCCCATCATTCACATGAACGTGCGCTACTTCGAGATCGAAAATGGCCAGCACTGGTTTGGCGGGGGCATCGACCTGACCCCCATTTATGTCGTGGCCGACGACGCTACGTTTTTTCACCGCTCGCTACAAGCGGTCTGCGACCCCTTTGACAAAAACCATTATCCCCGGTTCAAAGCCTGGGCCGACGACTATTTTTACCTCCGCCACCGGCAGGAAACCCGCGGCATCGGCGGCATATTTTTCGATCACCTCAAAGCAGATGATCTGGCAGAAAAAGAAGCAAATTTTGCCTTTACGCAGGCCGTAGGCCAGGCTTTTGTGCCCACCTATGCTACCCTCGTCAACCGCAGGCGCGACGAAGCCTACGGGCAGCGCGAACTCGATTTCCAATTGCTGCGCCGCGCCCGCTATGTAGAGTTCAACCTGGTATATGACCGGGGCACCAAATTCGGGCTCGACACCGAAGGCCGCACGGAGTCGATCCTCATGTCCATGCCGCCCCTCGCCGGCTGGACCTACGACTACCAGCCCGAACCGGACAGCCCGGAGGCGGAGACGCTGGCATGGCTGCGGGCATGAGGCCTTAGCGGTCTGTAATCTGCACCTGCAAGGTAAACCCGCCTTCAAGCACATCGCGGGCGCCGGCCACGCCGATCAG
>CAZYGP010000437.1:0-577 GCA_964647265.1 uncultured Acidimicrobiaceae bacterium
TGCATTCGGAACGCCGGGCGGCGGCGTGACTGGGGTGAGTTGACGCTGGCATCGACGCTCAGCCCTTGCATCATGTGTTCGGGGACGGCGATTCTGCATGGGATCCCGCGCGTGGTGATTGGTGAGAATGAGAACTTCATGGGCGCGGAGGGATTGCTTCGGGAGCATGGGGTTGAGTTGCGGATCCTGCGGGACGCCCGGTGCGTGGAGATGATGTGAGCATTTATTCGCGAGCGTCCGGATCTTTGGGATGAGGATATTGGCGTGCCTCCGGGCGACAGTTGCGACTGCTGAGGGGGAGGCGGCGGCGGGGTCGGGCTGGATTCGGAGCTGGTTGGGGTGTGGGCGCGTGGGGAGGGTTGGGCGGACCGCTTGCAGCGGAAGTCGCTGCTCTGCCGATAGATCGATGGATGATCCGACCTGGAGATCTGCTGGCTGTCGCCGTGCTTGCGCTACTTTGCGTGGGCGTTGTGATGGTGAATTCGGCGGGTCTGTCGGTGGGGGATGCGCAGGCGCCGGTGACTTTTGCTTCGATCGTTTTTTCGAGGTCGAGCGTGTACCTGGGGCTGGCGATGGC
>CAZYGP010000437.1:587-1624 GCA_964647265.1 uncultured Acidimicrobiaceae bacterium
CTGTATGCGACTTCGATGGCGCCGGTGAGGCGGCTGGTTTCGGGGCCGCTGGCGACGGGGATTCTGGTGTGGTCGGCGCCGCTGCTGCTGGGTGTGTGCGCGGTGGTGTATCTGCCGGGGATTGGTCGGGAGGTGAACGGGGCGCATCGATGGCTGGGGCTTTCGCTGCCGGGCGTGGGGCTGGTTTCGGTGCAGCCGAGCGAGATTGCGAAGTGGGGTCTGGTGCTTGTGCTGGCGTGTTACACGGCTCGGAATGCGAGTCGGATTGATCGGTTTTTCGATGGACTTCTGCCGGCGCTGATCCTGACGGGGGGCGTTGCGACGATCGTGGTGCTGGAGGATCTGGGGACGGGGGCGTTGATTCTGGTCTCGGGGGCGATCGTGCTGATCGCGGGCGGGGCGCGTCTGCTGCATTTTCTGGCGCTGGCGCCGCTGGGCCTGGCGGCGCTGGGCATTGCGGTGCTTGCGAAGCCGTATCGCGTGCAACGGTTGACGACGTTTCTGAATCCGTATGCGGATCCGGAGAACGCGGGCTACCACATGATTCAGGCGATGGTTGCGGTTGCGAATGGCGAGGTGTTCGGGCGGGGGCTTGGGTTCGGGCTTCAGAAGTTCGGGTATCTGCCGGAGGATCGGACGGACTTTTTGTTTGCGGTGCTGTGCGAGGAACTGGGTGTGATGGGGGCGGGGACGGTGATCTTTCTGTACCTCGCGGTGATCTGGATCGGTTGGGAGATCGTGAAGCGGGAGCGGGATGTTGCGATGCGGCTGCTGGGGCTGGGGGTGTTGGCGACGTTTGGGCTTCAGACGGTGTTTAATCTTTTCGTGGTGACGGGGCTGGGACCGACGAAGGGGATCGCGCTGCCGCTGCTGAGTTCGGGGGGGACGGGATGGATTCTGACGGCGGCATCGCTGGGCGTGCTGGTGGGGATGGATCGATCGCGGCGGCCGGATGAGTCGCTGAGTTCGATGGAAGTGGGCGGGGCTTCGGTGCGTGCGGCGTCGTTCAGACGGGCCTGCTGCTCGCGCCGCCATTC
>CAZYGP010000438.1:0-399 GCA_964647265.1 uncultured Acidimicrobiaceae bacterium
TGTGGTGCGCGAAAGCAGAGGTGTAGTCCCCCTTTATTTGGGGGTGGTCCTCAACTTCGACCGTGCCAACCTCTATGGCGTCAACGGTGTAGTCCCCCTTTATTTGGGGGTGGTCCTCAACTCGTGGCCTTGGTACGCCACCGGGGTCAACAGGTGTAGTCCCCCTTTATTTGGGGGTGGTCCTCAACTCGTGAGTGGTGGATAAATAATCAACGTCAGGTGTAGTCCCCCTTTATTTGGGGGTGGTCCTCAACCCCTCGACAAGATGGACCGTATCCTGGCCTCGGTGTAGTCCCCCTTTATTTGGGGGTGGTCCTCAACCTCAAGCGCCTCGATGTCCCGCTCCACCCGGGTGTAGTCCCCCTTTATTTGGGGGTGGTCCTCAACTGGCCGGCCGGC
>CAZYGP010000438.1:409-1621 GCA_964647265.1 uncultured Acidimicrobiaceae bacterium
TCAACTTAACTTGGATGCGATTGTTCGGGCTACCCGGTGTAGTCCCCCTTTATTTGGGGGTGGTCCTCAACCGCTCGCAAGCAACCCCTTGATTTCACGACGGTTTTCGCCGATCCGGGCGAGAATTTCCGCGTTTCCGGCGATCCTTTCGCGGCCTTTCGGCGTGATTTTTTTCGGTCCGGGAACCCTTGCTGCGGCTGTCATGGTCCCAGTCTATGCGATCGAGGTCGAGGTCGGCAACATCTCGTTGGGGAACTGCAGTTCCGGCAAACAAGGTAGCGGCCATCCGCACGAACTGCCCGCCGTGCAGGTTCTCGGCGATCGGCCCGGGCTTGTTGCCCTGCTTCTCGGTCAGCTTGGTCCCGCCGAGGTGGGTCGCCCGGCGGGCCGCGAGCGTGGCCGCGGCGAGGCGATGGTCGGCGCCCATGGTCCAGGCGAGCTCCAGCCCCTCGCGGTGCAGCAACTCCTTGACCGACTGCGAGACCGCGTTCTTGAGCTTGCGGTCGTAGGCCATGAGTTGCCGGGCATCGTTGACGCAGGCGGTGAGATCGACCGGCAGGTTCTTGGGTTGCAGCATGTTGAAATGGGCGAAGTTGTTGCGGATGTTCACGATGTCGTTCTTCCCGCCCCACACCTCGCCGAAGTGCCGGGAGAGACCGCTCCGCGCGGTCTGCGCATCGGTCGAGCCGTTCAGGTTGCGCAGCGCATCGACGATCCGGCCCTCTTTCAACAATTCGATGCCTTTGTCGCTGAGGACATCAGTCGGTTTCCGGCCCAGCCCATGGATCAGCGCCAGGGTGACGAAGTACAGGTCGCGCTCCCACAGGCCGGAGAAATCGACGAGCCGGCCGAGCACCGCCATCAGCAGCCGGTGCAGCCGCATGTGGTTGGTCAGGGTGGCGTGGGCGACGCGATGGCGGTGGCCGACGACGGCCCGCAGCGCCTCGACGTAGGCGCGGAGATCGGCGCCATCGAGCTTCTTGCCGTTCTCGACCCATTTGTGGTGCAGATCCTCGCGCCTCTTCTGGTGAGCGGCGATCGCCGAGTGTTGGTCTGTCGCCGCCGCTTTCGCGTCCTCGAAGGCCGCGACGTCCGCGGGCGTGACGGGATGGTCGGCGAGGATCGCCCGCAGCGCCGGCAGGTGGCCGAAGCGCATGATCTCGCGCAGGCCCCGGCGCGGCAGCCGGCGGTCGTCGTCGGCGCCCGGCTGGG
>CAZYGP010000439.1:0-1617 GCA_964647265.1 uncultured Acidimicrobiaceae bacterium
ATTCTGACGCGCAGCAGTCGTCCGGGGGACGTGGTGCTGGATACCTTTGTGGGCAGCGGCACGACTGCCGTCGTCGCGCAGCAGATGGGTCGCCGGTTTTACGCCTGCGACATTGACCCGGCGCAGGTCGCCATCGCACAGGCACGTTTAGCACTCCCGTATAAATTATCGCTTTTGGAGGTATGAACACATGGACGCTATAGACATCTACGAATTTAACAGCCAGGCTATCAGTCTGCTTGATGAGCGCGAGGCGGAACTTGAAATGCCTTATTGGATGACCAAGGATGAAGGGATTACACACTGCGAGTCGTGCATCAAAATCATTAAACCCGATGCCGAATGGATCGAGGATTATGGCGGTGGTTATGACAACGAGTCTGACAGCACTGAATTCTGCGAACGATGTGGAAAAATGCTGCAATGCACATTAACCGATTATGGCGTAGATCAAGGGCTTTCCAGTTTCGGGGAATTTGGACTGGATTGGGATAATGCCCACGATTGTTATGAACTTGCGCGTGTTGCTCATGGACTTCTGCGCGATGACGAAAAACGCCATAAGGAACTGTACGACATCTTTATGGCATCAGTAAACAAGCCGGCAGAATGGATTGGTATCAATGAATAAAATCACCGCACCGCAGGCAGACATGGCAACGGCACGCCGGGTTTTCCAGGCAGTCTATGACCGCTATTCGGAACATCCGATTGAGGTCGAGCGCGTGACCGTCGGCTGGCGCGTGACGATTCACGAACCAGGTAAAGCGTTGGTGCTGGTATTTGGAGACGACGAGGCGACCAGTGTCGGGTTTGAAGCCGTGCTGGACCGGCGCATTGTGGACGGCAATGTAGAGCAGTCGAAGGGAATCCCGGAGACGCTGTTGGGTAAGCGGGCAATCCTGAACGACTCGTTGTACCTGGGGCAATTTTCGCCTCCTGACCACACGGATCGCTCCTGGTTTTATAAGGACGCCGGCGGATTGATGATGGGTATCAACGCTTCTTCAAGGGACTGGCGAAAGGTCGTCCGAAGTTTCGGAAGGCGAAGAAATATCGTTCGTTCACCTTCCCGCAATCGGGATACAAGGTGGATGGAAACACCGTCACAATAGACGGCGCGAAATATAGGTTCGTCAAACACCGTGAGATCGGTGGGCAGATTAAAACCCTGACAGTTAAGCGGAATACAGTGGGACAGTTGTGGCTCATCTTCAGTGTGGTCGAGACGATAGCAACAGGCGAAGCCAGCACGGGTCAAAGCGGCGGTTTCGACTTTGGACTCAAGACGTTTCTGACCAACGATGAAGGGTTAGCCTGCCTGAGTCCCCAGTTCTATGCACAGAATATCCGCAAGACCCGCACGCTGCACCGCCAATTGTCGCGCAAACAGAAAGGTTCGCATCGCTACAAACGTGCTGCTTATGCGCTGCGAAAACACTATATCAACGTAACCAACCAGCGACGTGACCACCACTTCAAGTTAGCACATGAACTGTGTGACCGATACGACACACTGTACTTTGAGGATTTGAACCTGCAAGGCATGAAAGCCTTGTGGGGTCGCAAGGTGAGTGACTTGGGATTTGCACAGTTCATGGCAATTCTGGAATGGGT
>CAZYGP010000440.1:0-1609 GCA_964647265.1 uncultured Acidimicrobiaceae bacterium
CCGAGCCGGTCGGCCTCCGCGCGATTGAAACCGTCGCCGTGGAGCACCGCCACCACTTCAATCCTCGGGTAGCGCTGGAGTGCGATGCCTTCGAACGCTGCTGCGACACGAGCAGGGCGTCGTGTGGACAGGAGGACGCTCACGAGAGGTGGCGGCTGTAGAGGGATCTTCAACGCGTCGAGCACCGATTCGAACCGGTGGCGTCGGCTGTGTGTGCGCAGGACGTGCCGGCGTGCGGCAACGCTGAGTCTCTCCCGAGCGACAGGGTCAACAGAGATCCTATGAAGGCTCCGCTCGTCTTCGAGGTCGATCGTCAAGCCAGGAAGGAGACGTTGGATGTGCTCGTCGATCTCGGTTGCGACAGGCGTCCCTGCAGCCGCCACGGCTAGCACGTGTTCGACGAATGAGAGGTCTGACTCATGCATCCTGCGATCGGCCACGGAGACCGCATAGGCCTTGCAGCGATCAGACCACCGACCATGCGTGATCTCTGTCGATCGAATTCCCGCGGGAGTGACCGTGTCGGGTTCGACGACCACTTCGAGCGTTGGCAGCCTGGCCCGAAGGTCGGAGACGACGTCCGGATTCCGCGCGAGCCGTTCAACGAATACGCATGCCTCGAGCAACGGTGTGCGCTCGAATCCAATGGGATTGCATCGACCGGTGTCGATCGAAGGATCGAGGAGCAGCACCTGATCGTTGCCGAGTCTTCGACGGGCCTCCTCTGCGACTGCGGCGTCTTCGGTGATGACCAGATCTGCGCCAACGGCGAGATTCATGGCGCTCGCGTTCGGCACATACGCCACGACCGGTGCTCGCGGATCACGCTGAGGGGCTCCGACAGGGCGAGGCTCGTCCGTGGCACTGGGCCATCCCTGTGAGCGGATGATCAGGTCGATGTGGTCGTCGTCAGGTCCCACCTCCGTGGCGGTCATGGAGAACGGATTCGACGAGCCCTGGGGGAGGACTCGGATATGGCCGTACGGCGGCGTGCGGGACCGATCAGGGAGATCCGCGTGACGGGGCTGGATGGGAGGTCCGGATCCGGTCGTGGTCGTCACCGATGACGGTCGGGGCGTGGGACCAGAGGTGCGGACTGCCGAGGTGAGTCGCCGTGGTAGCCCTCGAACATCGCGGCTCGACACGGATTCGGACACCGCGAGACCGAGGCGGACGATACGCATCGATCGAATCGTGTCGAGTTCGCGCAGGGCTTCATCCCTGTCTCGCTCGGCAGCTGCGATGAGGTCAGGAGTCGTCCGACTACCGCTCGTGAATTCGGGATCGCTCGGTGTCGCCATCGTAGGTTGAGGCTCCTCGTCGGGTCAGGCCGCGGATGTATCGGCTGGTTTGGCTCTCAACGGTCTTGTGCGGGGCTGCTCCGAATCGTCAGCCACGGATCGTCCGATGGTGTTTCCTTGCCGCGTACGGCTCTCACCAAGGCCTTCATCGCAAAGGCCGTCTCACTGGCCGTACGTGAGGACTTGAGGCTTCCTGCGGCGTCAGCCAGCCTGAGCGCTCTTCGAGATCGCAGATCGGCGAGCTGGCCCTCGATGTCTGACTGGCTCTCGACCGTGGCTAGGGCGCCCTCGTCACCGTAGCGATCGAG
>CAZYGP010000441.1:0-1596 GCA_964647265.1 uncultured Acidimicrobiaceae bacterium
TCGGCTCCTCGGGTCGAGTCCGGTTGTCGGCTCATCGAGGAACAGGACCTGGGGACGACCGACGAGGCTCGCTGCGAGGTCGAGCCTGCGCCTCATGCCTCCGGAGTACGTCTTGACCTGCCGGTCACGGGCGTCGGTGAGGTCGAACCGTTCGAGGATCTCGTCGGAACGAGCCTTCGCTTCGGCAATCGCCAGCCGATACAACCTGCCGACCATGATCAGGTTCTCACGCCCGGTGAGGATCTCGTCGACAGCTGCGTACTGGCCGGCGAGCCCGATCTCACCACGGAGTGGCCCACGTTGGGTGACGACGTCGTATCCGGCGACCCGTGCCCACCCGGCATCGGGTGCGAGGAGGGTGGTCAGGATCCGCACCGTCGTGGTCTTGCCCGCACCATTCGGACCGAGGAGCCCGAAGACGGTTCCCGCCTCGACGGAGAGGTCGACGCCCTTGAGGGCGGGAACATCGCCGAACGACTTCGTCAGCCCTTCTGCCTCAATGATCGCTGATGACACGTCGACTCCTGGTGAATGCGTTCGGGATCACTCGTTGGACTCCGGGATGGAGCACCCGCTCCACGGTGAACGTGACGACGATATCGGACCACGGGATCCACGCGCACGGATCAGGCGAGGCAGTCGAGAATCCTTCGGACCGCGTCCTCGACGTTCCCCTCGGTGGTGTCGACCCTGACCCTGGTGCACGAGGCCAGGAGCGCATCCCTCGATGCACGTCGCTCGGCGAATTCGGCCTGGTCCATCAGCCGACGATGGTCGGCAGGATCCCTCCTCCCCATCAGCACGATCGGATCCGCGTCGACCCACACCGTGAACGCGTTCCGCAGCTGCGCGCGGGCATCCTCGGACTCGACGACGCTCTCGGCAGCGGCAAAGACCAGCGGCTCGGCCCGACCGAGAACCTCCGAGCAGACTGCGAGCTCGATCCGATGGAGCTCCTCGACGCCACGCCGCTCGGCGATCACCGCTCCCGTCTCGCCGAGTTCGGCGAGGATTGATGCGTCGGAGTCGACGAATGGCAGACCGAGCCCAGCGGCGAGAAGGCCCCCGATCGCCGTCTTGCCTGCACCCATGGGGCCGATCAGCACGATCGGATGGCAGTCGGCACGCATGATGGGACGCTACCGGCCCGTCACGTGAACGCGGACGTGCAACAATCGGGGATCCATGGAAACCTCGATCCTCGAGACGAGTCCCATCGTGGTCCTCGCTGCCTCGCTGGTACTGATAGCCGTCGCGATGGGGATGTCCCGATGGCTGGGCCTGGGTGCCGAGAGGTCGATCGCGTGGGCATCGGCGCGTGCGGCGGTCCAGCTCACCGCCGTCGGCATCGTCCTGACGCTCATCGTCGATACGGAATGGGACGACGTCCTCGCACCCATCTGGATTCTCGGCATGGTGATCGTTGCTGCGAGATCGGTGGGCGCCAGGGCGGGTCGCTCCACGGTGATCCTGCCTGCGGCGCTGGCGATCTCGGCCTCGACGGCTCTTTCGCTTCTCGTCGTGTTCGGATTCGGTGTACTCCCCCTCGAACCGATCCAGGCGATCGTCGTCGCCGGAATCACGATCGGGAACGTC
>CAZYGP010000442.1:0-1595 GCA_964647265.1 uncultured Acidimicrobiaceae bacterium
GAAGGCGGTTCGAGCCCGCGTTCGTTGGCGTTCCATCTCCTCGTCGAATCCCATCCTGTCGACGGCGAGGCCACGTTCTGAGGCGATCTCCGCGGTGAGTTCGATCGGGAAACCAAAGGTGTCGTGGAGCCTGAATGCGGTCTCCCCTGGTATCGGATCCCCGGCAGCGAGCTCCGAAATCGCAGCATCGAGCATCTGCTGACCCGTTTGGAGCGTCCGAGCGAACTGGCTCTCCTCGCGCTCTGCCATCTCCACGACGCGGTCACGTCGCGCTGCCAGCGCCGGATACGCATCCCCCATCTCTGTCACTGTCACGTCGATCAGCCCGCCCATGACCGGCCCCTCAGCCCCGAGCATGTGGGCGTGGCGGACGGCGCGGCGCAGCAACCGCCGCAAGATGTACCCACGTCCCTCGTTCGATGGTACGACGCCGTCAGCGATCAGGAAGGTGACGGACCGCGCATGGTCGGCCATGATCCTGAGTGAGATGTCGGTCCGGTCGTCGGACCCGTATGACCTCGACGTCTGGGACTCGGCGACAGCGAGCACCGCCCGAAGGGTGTCGGTTTCGAAGATCGAGTCCACTCCCTGGAGCAGGACGGCCATGCGCTCGAGGCCCATGCCCGTGTCGATCGACTTCATCGGGAGGTCGCCGACGACGTGGTACGGCTCATCCTGGACGTACTGCATGAACACGAGGTTCCAGAACTCCACGAAGCGTTCCTCGTCGACGACCGGGCCACCTTCAGGCCCGAACCGCGGTCCCTTGTCGAAGAAGATCTCCGAGGACGGCCCCGCTGGTCCCGGCACGCCCATCTGCCAGAAGTTGTCCCTGTCGCGCCTCTGAAGGCGGTCCGGGGACACCCCGACCACGTCGAGCCAGATCTCGGCGGCCTCATCGTCGGACTCGTGCACGGTGACCCAGAGCCGGTCGGGATCGAGCCGGAAGTGCTCGGTGGTGAGCTCCCATGCGTAGGGAATGGCCTTCTCCTTGAAGTAGTCCCCGAAGGAGAAGTTCCCGAGCATCTCGAAGAAGGACAGGTGGCGCGCCGTCGTGCCGAGGACCTCGATGTCGGCGGTGCGGATGCACTTCTGCGACGTCGCGACGCGAGGCGATGGCGCGGTCTCCTCACCGAGGAGGTACGACTTGAACGGCACCATTCCCGCCACATTGAGCAGGAGTGCGGGATCGACGGGGATGAGCGAGGCGCTCGGCATCACCATGTGGTCCTTCGATGCGAAGAACTCGAGGTAGGTGCGACGGATGTCGTTCGTGTTCACGAGCAGCGAGGTTACTCGGCTCCGGTCGGCGATCGGTCAGGTGCGACCCGCAACGCGGACCTCTGGAGCCGCTTCCCGATGGCTTCGACGCCGTCCGCGGTCATCACGGCCGCCACCCGCACGACACCGTCGGCATCGAGCCTTTCTCGGATCATGTTGATGCGGTGAACGACGAATGCCGCGACGATGACCGTCGCCACCGAGCCGCAGACGAACCATCGGAGTCGCAGGAACATCCTGCAAGCGTACGGCGCCATCTCGTCGTACGCACGGACGGATGTCACTCGCGGGATCACGGCATTCGCGCATCGTCG
>CAZYGP010000443.1:0-1593 GCA_964647265.1 uncultured Acidimicrobiaceae bacterium
GCGAACCCTGCGACCTTGACCCCTGCGGCCATGAGACCGACGGCACCTGACGGAGCACCTTGGTACACGTCGGGCGCCCACTGGTGGAATGGCGCGGCGGTCACCTTGAACGAGAGACCGACGAGCATGAGTGCCATGCCGGCGAGGAGGATCCCGGGCTCGGTGATGATCGTGGTCGAGAACAAACCCCTGATCGAGTTCGCCCCATAGATCGACAGCGAACCGGTTGCTCCGAACGTCAGGGCTACGCCGTAGAGGAAGAGGGCGGACGCGAGGGATCCCAGGAGGAAGTACTTGAGGGCTGCCTCCTCCGATCCCTTCCCATTCCGCACGAAGCCGGCGAGGACATAGAACGCGATCGATGCCGTCTCGAGTCCGAGGAAGATGACGATGAGGTTCGGCGAGGCGGCCATCATGTGCAGCCCGGCAATGGCGAGGAGCGCGAGCGACACGAACTCGGGTCCCCTCCTGCCCACGAACACGACCAGATCCCACGCGGCGAGCAGCCCGAAGAACCCGACGACGGCAAGGATGATCGCCGCGAACGCCGAGTAGCCGTCGAGCACGACCATCGGGGACCTCACGACATCGAGGTCCATCGCCGAGAAGAAAAGGCCACCACCTCCACCGGCTACCTCGCGCCATTGGAGAAGGCCGACGACGAACGCCGCTGCGAACGCGGCACCGGCGATCGGACCCCAGAACCTGCGATCGCGTTCGAACACCACCGCGACGAGCAGGACGACGAGCGCCCCCGCGAGCAGGACGACCTCGAAGGCGACAGGGAGGAACGAGGTGTTCTCCATCAGCCACCCCCTCCTTCGCTCGACGCTCCATCCCCGTGGTCGACGGTCCCGTACTCGGGCTCCACGACCTCGTCCGCCCTCCCGAACTCGGGAGCCTCGTAGTCGGTCACGAAGGAGATCCTGTCGAGAATCGCTTCGGCGGAGGGCTCGATGCGATCGAGGACGGGCTTGGGGTACACACCGAGCACGAGGATGAGGACGACCAGCGGCACCATGATGGCGACTTCGCGGAGGCCGAGATCCCTGAGACCCTCGAGCTTCGGGTTCGCCACCGGCCCTGTGAACACCCGCTCATACGCCCACAACAGGTAGATCGCAGCGAGGATCACGCCGAACCCCGCAGCGACGGCAAGCACGGGAAGGGTCATCCAGGAGCCGACGAGCACCGTGAACTCACCGATGAATCCCGACAAGCCCGGAAGCCCTGCAGACGCGAAAGCGGAGAACAGGAAGATCCCTGCGTACACCGGCATCACCTTCGCAAGGCCGCCGTAGTCGGCGATCGCCCGCGTGTGGGTCCGGTCGTAGATCATCCCGATGAGGAGGAACAGGGCCCCTGTCGTCAGCCCGTGGCTGATCATCTGGAACACGGAACCCTGCACAGCCTGGGAGGTCAGGGCGAACATGCCGAGCACGATGAACCCCATGTGGCTCACCGATGAGTACGCGACGAGCCGCTTGATGTCCGGCTGGACGATGGCGACGGCCCCTCCGTAGAGGATCCCGATGACACCGAGGAGGGCGATCCAGAAGCTCGCCTGGAAGCTGCTGAGGA
Source organism: uncultured Acidimicrobiaceae bacterium (assembly GCA_964647265.1). Taxonomy (GTDB): domain Bacteria; phylum Actinomycetota; class Acidimicrobiia; order Spongiisociales; family UBA5794; genus SZUA-442. The sequence goes on from CAZYGP010000443.1 coordinate 1,582, forward strand.
TCACCATGAACT
>CAZYGP010000444.1:0-575 GCA_964647265.1 uncultured Acidimicrobiaceae bacterium
CGTTGTTCCGGATCCCGGTCAACGCCTCAACCGGACAGTACGTCGATTCACTCACCCAAGTGGGCCGCTATCGCTACGAACTCAAGCGCTGGGACAGCCCCACCGCGCCGGACCTGGCGTACTCGGCCGATGTGATCGTGACCGCGGGGGGCGATGCCTATGAGCCCGATGACAGCGCCGTAGCGGCCACAGAGATCGGCAACGGTCAGAGCCAGAATCACAACTTCCACGTGTCGATGGATCAAGACTGGGTCAAGGTGCGGCTGCAGCCCGGTCAAACCGCGAACTTCCAGCTGCAAGGCACCGGCGCTACGAACAACTGGTGGCGGGTCCAGACCCATCGTGGCCCGGCCCTCAATCCGGTCCCGCTGAGCCCGACCGCGACCCCCTTCGGGCCGACACCGATCACCACCTCGGTCGCCCATGCTGGCGGCACGGGGGACGAGTGGGTGTATGCCAAGGTATTCCCGGCCAACGGGCTGTTCCATGGCGAACAGACGCAGTACACGATTGGCTTGAGCATCACCGGCGCGCCGCCAGCCAGCGGCTGCTCGCTGGGCGATTGGCCGAGTGTG
>CAZYGP010000444.1:585-1587 GCA_964647265.1 uncultured Acidimicrobiaceae bacterium
CGGCAGCCCGCAGGCGGTGGCTACGCCGCGGTATTACGGGACGTGTGCGATGCAGGCCACGGCCATCGGCAGTTATGTGGTGGATGACCGCGCTGCCGCCGAGTCCACCTACAACGCACGCTTCTACTACTACACCGGCAACCGCACGGGCGGCATCGCAGACATCTTTCAGGCCCGCTCGGGAAGCGGTATCAACCTGATCCGGGTCCGCCACGACGGCAATGCGCTGAGCTTCAACGTCAATGGCAGCGGCACCACGCGCAGCGTGACGGTGGTCGACAACAGGTGGTACGCGGTGGAACTGCAATGGAAGGCGGCGCCCAGCGGCACGCTCGGGATCCGGGTCACCGGCAACAACAGCGATACGCCCCTGCCGGTGTCGCCGATCACCGGCTTCAACAACGTCAACGATCGCATCGAGGAAGTCCGGCTGGGCCTGATCAGCGGCAGCGGCGCAGGCACGGTCGGTTTCGACGAATTCCAGGCGCGTCGGTTGACCGAGCCCAAGCGCTTGTGTCGCGGCGACGCGGTGCCCGATGGCGTGCGCAACCAGCTCGATATCGATGCGATCACCGCCGAGATCAACGGGATCGCGATGGTCCAAGGGCAGGCGGACGCGAATGAGAACGGCAACGTCACCGTCGCTGACCTTGTAGCAGTGATGAACTTGATCAATACCGCGCCGGTGTGTCCGTGAGCGCGCAAGGAAGCATGACCATGAAAACCGGAATGAACGTTGCGACCTATCCCCTCTGTGTCTTGCGCGCGGTGGTGCTGCCGACGGTGCTGCTGCTAGGCATGGCGCATGGAACGGTCCAGGCGCAAGCCGAGCAACTGTCCCATCTTTCCACCGTGCCTCGGCCGGTTTCGCTGGATCCCTATCCCTCGGTACCCGGTGGGCAGGGTGGCGTTGAGGTCTGGGAGGAGTACGGCAAGCAATTCCAGAAACGCAATTCGGTGGCCTCGCTCGGGCCGGAGTTGTTTGGTGACGAGGTCAATCTG
>CAZYGP010000445.1:0-1586 GCA_964647265.1 uncultured Acidimicrobiaceae bacterium
CGTCAGCATCAAGGTCGATCGCGAGGAGCGTCCCGACATCGACCGCATCTACATGGAGGCCGTCACTGCGATGACGGGTCGGGGCGGCTGGCCGATGACCGTCTTCCTCACCCCTGATGCGAAGCCGATCTACGCAGGCACGTACTACCCGAAGCGGTCAATGGGCGGGCACCCGTCGTTCATGGACGTTCTGAGCGGCATACGAAACGCCTGGGACACGAACCGCGACGGCGCGATCGACCAGGCCGACAGGATCGCCCAGGCGATCGCCGCCCACCGCCCGACGAGTGAGGGGCTCCCCGACCTCGACCAGCTCGACCGGTCGATCACCCTGATCGAGACCACGTTCGACCGCGTGAACGGAGGATTCGGGACTGCACCGAAGTTCCCACAGGCCCCCACCCTCGAGCTGCTCATGCGCACGGCGGCGCTGCGTCCCGGCACGAATGGCGCTGAACGGAGCCTCTCCATGCTCACGACGATGCTCCGGGCGATGTCTCGGGGCGGCATCTACGACCACCTCTTCGGCGGTTTCGCGAGGTACTCGGTCGACAGCCAGTGGCTGGTCCCCCACTTCGAGAAGATGCTCTACGACAACGCGCTGCTCGCCAGGGTGTATCTGCGCACATGGCAACTGACTGGCATCGACGAGTTCCGGACGGTCGCAACGGAGGTCCTCGACTATCTCGACACGACGATGGCCGATGCGGGTGGTGCGATCCACTCGGCGGAGGACGCTGACTCCGAGGGTGTCGAGGGGAAGTTCGCCGTGTGGACGTGGGACGAACTGGGGGCCGTGCTCGGCGGTGACCGCGACCTCGCTGCGGCGATCTATGGGGCGACGCCCGAGGGGAACTTCGACGGAGCGAACAACCTCCACCGTTTCGCCGATCTCGGTGCCGTCGCCATGGACAACGGCATGACGCTGGTCGACCTCCTCGATCGCAAGCGCTCGATCGACACGCGACTCCGTGCCGTGCGATCGGTGCGCGTCCCGCCCCAGCGCGACGACAAGATCGTCACTGCATGGAACGGCCTTGCCATCCGGGCGTTCGCCGAGGCGGGGGCGATCCTGTCCGAGGTCCGCTACCTGGACAGGGCGGTCGCGATCGCCGAATTCCTGGTCGGTCCTGCATCCGCCGGCGGCGGGCTTGCCCGTTCATGGAGGAACAGGCCGGGCCACCCGGCGTTCGCCGAAGACCACGCAGCCCTCGCCATCGGCCTGTACACCCTGTACCAGGTGACCGGTGACGAACGCTGGTTCCTCCACGCCGAGCGAAATGTCGCCATCCTCTGTGACCGGTTCGCGGCCGACGGAGACGGCTTCTACTCCACGGCCCATGACAGCGACCTCATCGCACGTCCCCTCGACACGCAGGACAACCCGACGCCCTCCGACAACGCCCTCGCCCTCGAGGCACTCGTCCTCCACGGTGCCTACACGGCCGATCCCGATGCGTTCGAGCAGATCGAATCGACGATGAGGTTGATCGCGGCGACCGCTGTTCCTCATCCCGGCTTCGGCGGCTATGCACTCGCCGTTTGGCTCACGCACGTCGTCGGGGTGCGGGAGGTCGCGATCGTCG
>CAZYGP010000446.1:0-1582 GCA_964647265.1 uncultured Acidimicrobiaceae bacterium
ACGGTCATGATCTGGAGCGGCGTGCAATCGAGAAGCTCACTGCGGGTCTCCCACTCGGGGATGGTTGCGCCGGGCTGGTTCTCCGCCCGGATGAACGAGATTTCGATGTCCCGGGCAGACCATGTCATGGCTTCATCGGACACGTCGAGCTCGACCTGCACCTCGCCCGAGAAGAGCATGGCCAGGATCGCGTCTTCCGTCGCAGAGAGGTCGTCTCGATCTTCGGGGCATCCGGCTGCAGTGATGGAGCCCTCATCACCAACGGTCAGAATCCTGGCGGCCACTCCGATCGGGCCACGAGAGAAGTCGTTGCATCCGGAGAAGCCCTCGATGCGAGTGTCCGATACGGTGACCTGCGGTGGCCGGCGATCGAAGTCCTCTGTGTCGATCGTCGTCGTCTCGCCCCCAGCGATCACGGTGTCTACGAGCCAGATCCCGTAGATGTCGGGTGCGTCGGCATCGGCCGGAGGTGTCGGATCGTCGCCACCACTTGGGGCGATCAGGGCGGCGATCCCGAGGACGACGATCGTCACCGCCGCCGCCGCAACGAGGACGACCGGACCCGGAACCCGCCGACGCCACGAAGGGCGGGACTGCGAGGTCAGCAACACCGGTCCTCCCGCTCTGATGTCGCGGAACTCGGGAGCGCGCGGTGAGTGCCGCTCGAGGTCCGACAGGGCTGCCCTCAGTTCACGGGTGAGGTCGTCAGACACGCTCCACTACCTCCTCGAGCTTCCGCCGGGCGACGTGCAAGTACCGGCGCACCGTCGCGGGGCGGCACCCCATGGCATCGGCGGCCTCGTCGCTCGTCATCCCGATCCAGTAGGTGAGGTAGATGGCCGCTCGCTGTTGTACCGGGAGGTCGATCACCGCGGCGAGGACGTCGGGACGTGCGTCGATCGGTTCGATGGCCTGGTCGACGAGCGGAAGCGTCGGTGCCCTCCGGGATCGGTCGATCACCTCGTTGAGCACTGATTTCATCAGGTACGTCCGCGGCTGGTCGAGGTCGCTGAGCGTGCGTCTCGACTTGTAGATCCTGGCGATGACCGATGACACGATGTCCTCCGCGTCCGATGGGCCTGCAAGGACGGTCGCATAGCGGATCAGCGCACCACGGTGCTCTTTGTAGATCGCTTCGTCCATCCCAACCCTTTCCACGGATGAGGCCCCCAAAGTGTTGCACGCGACCCTCCGATGGCTGAGATACTTACAGGAGAGTCCCTCGGCACGGCCAGTCGATCGGTGGGACCGAGTGATTCCTCGACAGGACCGGGAGTCCGGGCCACTGAGCTACGGACCCGCGCCACGGAAGCGGCGAAGCCAAGGAGGACAAGCCGATGCCGGAAACGAAGTCCAGTAGTACACCCCGCCTGCAACCGAAGTGGTTCATCCACACGTTCTGGGCGGTGCATCGCGGCCTGTTCCGTCTCTCGGGTGGGCGGTTCGGGCTCCGGAGGGCCACTGCCGACAAGTGGGGGATGTTCCGCCTCACCACAACCGGGCGTCGCACCGGCGAGCAGCGCAGCGTCATTCTCGGCTACTTCGAGGACGGCCAGAACCTGGTCACGATGGCGATGAACGG
>CAZYGP010000447.1:0-951 GCA_964647265.1 uncultured Acidimicrobiaceae bacterium
TGTTCATCTCAAAGACTTCCTCGTCGGCCTGGATGACCAGCTCGTGATCGATGCCGATCTCGCCGAACTCGTTCTCGATCACCGCTATGCGTTTGCCGTGATTCTCGGACAGTATGCGGTTCAGCAGCGTCGTCTTCCCGGAACCCAGAAAGCCGGTCAGAAGCGTAACCGGAGTGCGTTGGTCTGTGGTTTGTGGCATGCCCATGAGCCCCCCTACTCCCCATAAGGTAATACCTAATAATACTCTCAGCAATGAGAAGCGACTCTTCGACGGACCTCGCGCGAGCCGCAGGGCTTGACAAGGGTAATACGAAGTAATACCATTTGGCCATGGTCGGATCTGGCCCGCTTGCTTCGAACACCTCCCTGCTACCCGTACTCGCCGATCAGGCCGAGCGGGAGTTTCGGGGGCACACCTTCAACGGGTACTCACTCCTGGAGACGGTGCGGACTCTGGACGCCGTCACGGCTGCGAGCAAAGACACCTACGAAGGCTACTGCGTATGGGATAACGTCGTGCACGTAGTGTACTTCAAGTACTTTGTGCTTCGTGAGCTCGGACTTTCGGAACCGCTGGAGCCGTATCCGTGGGAGGAGGGTAGTTTTCCCCCGCTCGTCGACACCAGCGCCGAAGCGTGGACAAGAGCACTCGCCTACGCGGAACGAGTGCACGATGCGTACGTAGCGGCGGTGCGTGCGCTCGACGAGCGGCTGCTTGAGAGCCGGATCGATCAATGGGAGTGCTCGCTGCTGGAAGCACTGATATGGATACCGACGCACGACACGTATCACACGGCCCAGATCCGGAACATGGGGCTGCCTTCTCTTCGTGATGCGCACAGCTGATTCCTTCGGTAGATGCGGCAGTCTGCCGCGATAGAAGCCAACAGTCCGTTATAGGGGAGAACTATATGCCAGTCACCGCCAAACTGAACAAGACAAGCCGGAGCG
>CAZYGP010000447.1:961-1582 GCA_964647265.1 uncultured Acidimicrobiaceae bacterium
TTGCGCTGTTCTTCGCGGCGGCCGCAGCGCTTTCGGCTGCCGGAACCTCGGAAACTCCGTTACGCGCAGCCGCATCGGAACCGGAGATCGTGCTTGCTTCGGGTCGAGACATCGTGCCGGGTCCGACCGACTTCTTCTTTGCGTCGTCCATCGTACGCGTCTGGGAACCCTTGGTCGCGGTCGACGAGTCATGGGCACCCATACCCGGGCTTGCCGAGTCGTGGGAGATGTCGGACGACGGAACACAGTGGACGTTCCTTCTCCGGCGCGGCGTGGTGTTCCACGACGGAACGCCATTCGACGCCGATTCGGTCGTTGCGAACTTCGCCCGATACGCCGCGGTTGGTACGGGTCAATCGCGATTCTACAGCTTTTCGCTCGCCCGCTTCTACCCCGGTTTTGTGTCTATCGAGAAGGTGGATGACTACACGGTGCGACTCCGGTTCGATCGACCGAGTCCGACCATACTCTTCTCAATGACGAGCTTCGGCAGCGCGATGTGGAGCCCGGAGAGCTTCGACCAGACCGGCGCCTTCACAAAGACACCTGCCGGGACCGGTCCGTTTCGGGTTGTTGAGCGCGTGGACGACCAGTACGCGGTTCTTGAGCGGTTTGACGACT
>CAZYGP010000448.1:0-1570 GCA_964647265.1 uncultured Acidimicrobiaceae bacterium
CGGGTGTGAACTCCGCCTCCGTCACCTCACCGTCGATCAGGCGATAGATCCTCGACGGTCCTGCAGGTGACAGTTCGTCGAGGCCCTCTTCCCCGTACACCACGAACGCGCGATCGACGCCGCGTGCCGCGAGCACCTCGATCATCACCTCCGCCATGCGCGGATCGGACACACCGACGCTCATGCGTGCACCGGCGGGATTGCACAGCGGTCCGAGGAAGTTGAAGACCGTTCGAACTCCAAGATCCTTCCGCACACCGACCGCGTGCCGCATCGCGGGGTGGTACCTCGGGGCGAAGAAGAACCCGAAGTTCGAATCGTCGACCATTCGTGCGACCTGATCGGGACCGATCTCGATGTCGAATCCGAGGGCCTCGAGGAGGTCTGCGGAACCGGTCAACGATGATGCCGCGCGGTTGCCGTGTTTGGCGATTCGGACACCGGCGCCGGCGGCGATGAAAGCCGCCGTCGTCGACACGTTGAAGGTTCCGAAACCGTCGCCGCCCGTTCCGACGATGTCCACCGAATCGGGGACGTTCGCTGTCACGGCGGCATCCATCATCGCATCGACCATGCCGGCCATCTCGTCGGCGGACTCGCGTTTGGTGCGGAGAGCGACGATGAACGCGCTGATGTGGGCATCGGACGCCCGACCGGACATGATCTCGGCCATCGCCTGTGCCGCCACCGATCGCGGCAGGTCCTGGGAGTCGATGAGGGCGCCGATCGTCGCGGGCCATGAGAAGACGCTCATGGGGCGACGATACCGGCCCGCGGTCACATGCCGAGCAGCTTCGCCTTCTGGGCCGAGAACTCCTCGTCGGTCAGGATTCCCTGGGCGTGGAGGGCCCCAAGTCTCTCGATCTGGGCGATCGGGTCGTCAGCGGGCGCCTGCGGCTGTGGCGCCGGCTCAGGTGCTGCGGTCGCGTTCACGGTTTCCATGGCGTTCGCATACGCCTGAGCGTTCTTGTCCATCTGGCGCCTATCGACGGCATTGCGTGTTGCGGTAGCTGTCCCGACCACCGCAGCGGTCCGCGCCATTCCTCGTACCAATCCTGGCATGTCGAATCCTCCTTGATCCTGGGCCTCTTCGATCCCGGGTGCTTCAGCTGGCTGCTTTGACTGAGGCGAGGGCCTCGTCGACGATGATTGCGGGCACCCGGAAGTGCAGGGCGACCTCGACATCGTTCGCATGGAACGCGTTCACGAGTTCGACTGCCCACGTGTGCTCGATCGCGAGGGCAACGACAGCGGAACCGGGCACCATGCCCTCCCACAGCGTGTCGGCGTCCTCGGCGTCGAACATGCCCCTCGTTCCCGAGTCGATGAACGAAAGGGCGGCAAGGTCCTCCTCTGGGAGGTCCTCCAGATCGAGCGAGAAGCATGCCCCGTCCCCGTCCTTGAACAGCACCAAGGCGTCGAGCACCCGGATCGTCCCCTCCTCGGTCTGGCGCTGCAGCTCGTTCAGGATCCTGCCATCGAACTTCGGCGCGCCCAACGCCAATACCAGCACATCAACGGGTCCATGTTTGATCATCGTCGCGTTCCTCCATCGTCCTCGGCGTGACAC
>CAZYGP010000449.1:0-1569 GCA_964647265.1 uncultured Acidimicrobiaceae bacterium
GTCGGCGAACCGAGTCGTGTCGACCGCAACCTCGACCGGGATGTCGGGCTTGGCCATTGCCTCGTCCAACGCGCTCATGAGCTGCTTGCGCTGGTCGGAACTCAGGCGAACACGGTTCGCCGTCAGCTGCTTCTGCAGGATCTTGTCGAACTGCGTGCGCGCCTCCTTCGGACTGATGCCGCCACGCGGGGACTGCCCTTTCCCAGGCTCGCCCCTGCCAGCGATCACCACGGGCACCTCCATCTCGATCTCCGGGAGCCGAACCCTCGGGATCGCCATGTGGCGGAGGAGGGGGTGGCTGGCATAGAGCTCAGCCACCCTCACCGTCTCGAGGTCCGCCTGGACCCGTGCCATCACGACCTCGGACATCAGTTGGCCGAGGTAGTCACCCAGATTCGTCATGGTCGCCTCCCAGATTCGAGCCGCGGGCGTCCGTCAGGCGGCAACGGGTGTGGACGTGATCGCGTCCTCGAGAATGCCGAGGATGCGTTCCATCCCCGCTGGCATCTCGTCCTGTACCGCCTTCACGTGGATCGCCAGCGAGTACGTGCGCGTCACCTTGTTGCCCTGGGTGGTGTCGCGCTGGTACGCCGTCGACACCTTGAGCTTCGCCGACCCGAACAGCCAACCCGCCTTCGCCTCGGTGGCTGCGTCGATCTTGAGCCCGGTGACCGTCTTGCGATACGAGATCGAGTTGATCTTCGCGTTGAAGTCGATCGTGGTCTCATCGATGCGGATGAACGGGATCGGCAGCATCGTGAGGATCGGAACCCTGAGCTCCTGGTCCTCATACACGGCCGGTATCGCTGGTGCCGCGGCCACGGGCGGCACGGCGGCCGGGTCAGCCACAACCGCAGGCACGTACGGGCTGACCTCCTTCGCGTAGGTGAACGTGACGTAGATCGGGTCCTTCGTCGACGTGTCACCGCCTGCGTCCTCGTCGGCGTCTGGTGGTTGGAAGCCAACTTCCTTGATGAAGTTGACAGTCGACATGGCGGCTTGGGCCTGTGCATTGATGACCGCTACGAGCGGTCCGCCGATCATCGACTCGAAGTCGATACTCGATAGTTCTTGTCCTGGTGTTGGCATGGGTGCGTCCTCCATCCTCCATCACCCGGCATTGGGACGCACCGAACCGGCACAGATGGGTGTCCACCGTCGGTTGGGAGCGGACTGTGCGGGGGTGAGGAAGGTTGTTCGTCGATCCGATGGCGTGCCTCGTGGACTCCTCTCCTCGTGTGGCTGCCTTCGGCCCCGAGCCGTTCAGGGACGTCTCCCGCACCGATCCGCGACTGCCCAGCGGCCGCATCGGTGCAAACCCGAATTCAGCGTACGCGGCGACAGTGACCACGCGAGTGACTATTTCCGAAGTGACCAGTCATGAGCCGTTGACCGTGACCATGCTGGAAGAACAGAACGAGCGGCACCGCCGCTCGGGCGGTGCCGCTCTTGCTTGAATCGTGGTGACGCGCTATCCGGTTGGCGCAGCCGGTTCGGCTTCGCCTCGGTAGTAGGCCCACTCCTCGACTTCGGTGCCGTCCTCGAAGACGCAGTAGCCGATCTGGTTGC
>CAZYGP010000450.1:0-1569 GCA_964647265.1 uncultured Acidimicrobiaceae bacterium
CGTCGGATTCATCATCGGTCCCGTCCCAGCGGTGACGGCGCTCGGAAACCGTGTTCTGTTCACACGCGGCGGCCTTTTCGGGGCGTTCCTCGTGGGTGCGGTCCTGTGGAGACTCGGCATCTGGCTGATCCCGTTCGTCGGTGGCGCGATCTATCTTCTCGGACTCGTGTGGGGCATCGGGGGATGGGTGCTCGGTGCGTTCGCTGCTCGCCGATCCGACCCGACGCCTCCGCAACTGCTGCCGGCGAGCGTCGTTGCAGCCGGAGAGGCGACACCGGACTGGGAGCCACCGAGGGCGCCGCCGACCGCTGGAGGGGTCGATCCGTACGAGGCGTGGGCGAACGCGTCTGCCGATGCGGAGCCATCTCTCGACGATGGTTCGATCCACGAGGAGGCTGCGCACGCTGTCGCTCCGGAGGTCCAGAGGGATCTGTCCTTCGCCACCGTTCCTGTCACGTTCGTGGACGACGGTGGACAACCCGATGTCGAGTCGCCCGTCGAGCCCGGTGCCGAGCCTTCCCTCCGGGACGACGATCGGTCGCCCGAGGAAGACGCCGACCACGACGACGAGACTGAAATCGTCACCGGCGGCGATGACGGTCCCCGTGAAGGGGACGCCGAGACCCTCGACGAGAGACTCGCCACGCTGCGGACGGAACTCGAGACAGCCGAACCGGAGTCTGTTCCCGATCCGACCGTCGAGAGGTTCGAAGCGATGAGGGGGGAGCTGGCCCCGGCTTCTGTGCCGGAATCAGCACCCGAAGCCGAGCCTGAACCCGAGCAGGACCCGAACGCGGACCGGGATCCGGCTCCGCCGAGCGGGCCGGACGACTGGGGCCTCCCGAGGGCCTAGACCATCGACGTAACCGTCGGAACCGTCGCTGCCAGCTCGAAGACGATCGAGTCCGTGATCTCCACGTCGACGGTGTCCCCGATGCGCATGGGGACGCGCCCCGAGACGAGTGCCTCGATGGAAGCCCCACCGAGCATGCGGATCTCGACGCGCTGGTCATGGCCGTAGAACTCACGGTCGATGATCTTCCCGTGTCCGGTCGCCGATGGCGTCGGAAGAACCCATTCGGGCCGGATCATCACCTGTGCAGGTGTTCCGTCCGCCAGCCCTGCATCGACGGCCCCGATGGGAGTCGCCACGGTGCCCTCGCTGACGACACCTTCGAAGATGACGGCGTCCCCGAGGAATCGTGCGATCCACGGCGACACGGGCGAGCCGTACACCTCGTCGGGTGCACCGGACTGCACGACCCGACCGTTGCGCATGACGGCCACGAGGTCGGCGATGGCGAGCGCTTCCGCCTGGTCGTGCGTCACGAAGACTGCGGTGACACCCGCTGTGTGGATGATCCGACGCAGCTCCCTGCGCATCTGTTCGCGCTTCGGCGCATCCAGGTTGGAGAACGGCTCGTCGAGGAGGACAACGTCGGGTTGAGGGGCGAGGGCCCTGGCGAGCGCCACGCGTTGCTGCTCTCCACCGGACAACTCGTGGGGGAACCGGTTGTCATACCCGACGAGCCCGACGAGTTTGAGCGTCTCGGCAACGCGCTCGACACG
>CAZYGP010000451.1:0-1563 GCA_964647265.1 uncultured Acidimicrobiaceae bacterium
GGGCTTCTTGCAACATTTTCTCCACGCAAGACCACGCTGCCGCTGCTATTGCACAAGCAGGCGTTCCGGTATTCGCGTACAAAGGCGAATCATTGGAAGAATACTGGGATTACACCCACAAAATCTTCGAGTGGCCGAATGGCGAACAAGCGAACATGATTCTGGATGACGGCGGCGACGCAACGCTGCTGCTGCATTTGGGCGCACGCGCTGAAGTTGACCCTAGCTTGGTTGCCAAGCCTGAATCAGAGGAAGAAACCTTTCTGTACGCCGCTATCCGCAAGCGTCTGGAAACTTCCCCGAACTGGTACAGCACCCGTCTGGCTGAAGTTCGGGGCGTAACGGAAGAAACCACCACTGGGGTTCACCGCCTGTATCAAATGTACGCACGTGGCGAACTGAAATTCCCAGCAATCAACGTTAACGATTCCGTCACCAAATCCAAATTCGACAACCTGTACGGCTGCCGCGAATCACTGGTTGACAGCATAAAGCGTGCTACCGACGTGATGATTGCGGGCAAAGTCGCACTGGTCTGCGGTTACGGCGACGTAGGCAAAGGCTCTGCGCAAGCTTTACGCGCACTGTCTGCACAAGTCTGGGTCACAGAAATCGACCCGATTTGCGCACTGCAAGCCGCGATGGAGGGCTACCGCGTGGTAACAATGGAATACGCTGCTGACAAAGCCGATATTTTCGTCACCGCAACCGGCAACTTCCACGTCATCACCCATGACCACATGGCGGCGATGAAAAACGAAGCCATCGTTTGCAACATCGGCCACTTCGATAACGAAATCGACGTAGCCTCGCTGGAACAATACGAGTGGGACGAAATCAAGCCACAAGTCGACCACGTAATCTTCCCTGACGGCAAACGCATCACGCTGCTGGCAAAAGGGCGTTTGGTGAACTTGGGCTGTGCGACTGGGCATCCGTCTTACGTCATGTCGTCCTCATTTGCCAACCAAACCATTGCGCAAATCGAGTTGTGGACTGAGCGCGATTCCGGCAAATACCCAATTGGCGTTTACACCCTGCCCAAGCATTTGGACGAAAAAGTTGCACGGTTGCAGTTGAAAACCCTCAACGCGCAACTCAGCACCTTGACCGAAAAGCAAGCGCAGTACATTAACGTCGCGGTGGAAGGGCCTTACAAGGCTGACCATTACCGTTATTAAGCAACCCAATACGTAAGAAACCCCTCCCCAACCCTCCCCTTATCAGGGAAGGGAGCAAGAAAGATACCCTCTTCTCTTGTCCCTCCCCTGATAAGGGGAGGTTAGGAGGGGTTTCTTTTACGAGGCATTGTTAGTTATGACTGACGACCATCAACACGATCACGTAAACCACGATGATCTGATCTTTAGCTTCGAGTTTTTCCCGCCCAAAACCGACAAGGGCGCAGAAAACTTACGCGCAGTACGCAACGAATTAGCGGCATTAAACCCGCGCTTCTTTTCCGTCACGTATGGCGCAGGCGGCTCGACGCAAGCCAACACGCTGAATACCGTACTGGAAATCCAACGCGATTCCGGCATTGAAGCCGCGCCGCATTTGTCG
>CAZYGP010000452.1:0-322 GCA_964647265.1 uncultured Acidimicrobiaceae bacterium
CTCGAAGATGGCGGTGATCTCGGTGATTCGGTCGGGCGTGGCGGTTGTCACGGTGACGGTGGACGTGGTCGAGGGCGGCGGCGCCGATGTCGAGGTCGTCACCTCGGCCGCGGTCGCATCTGGCGCTGTCGCCGGGCTGCTCCCCACCGTCGTGCATGCCCCAACGCACACGGCGACGACCGCCATCATGGAGATAGCGAGGTACCGCATCTGGTACAACCATACGTAGCGGTCACGCAAGCTCAACCCTTGCGCTGTGTTGGTTTTCCCACTCCGCCCGCGATCCCTGCATCGTCGCTGCGCTCCTCAGCCGTCGCCCCTT
>CAZYGP010000452.1:332-1562 GCA_964647265.1 uncultured Acidimicrobiaceae bacterium
GGCGGCCATGGGGACGAGGAAGAGGCGGGCGCACGGCGGTCGAGGGTGAGTGTCGCTCTGTCGGTAGCCTGTTGGGGGCTGTCGAAGGTGAGGGCGTGCGCCGGACGATCATCGGGCTTGCGACGCTGCTCCTGGCAGCGAGTTCCTTTGCGGCCATGTTCGGGCTGTGGGCGGAATCGCGCGTCGTGGATCGGGAGGCGTTCGTCGAGTCGTCACTGGCGTCGTTCGGGATGCCGGGCTCCGCTGAGGCTCTCGGTGAGGTCATGGCAGACAAGGTCGTCGATCGGTATCCGGCGCTCTCCCTCTTCGAAGGGGTCCTCAGCGTGATCTTCTCGGGACTCGTCGCGACCGAGGGGTTCGCGCCTGCACTGGACGAGGTCGCGAACGAGGTCCACGCTGCGGTGATCGGCGGAACGGGACAACCGATCGTGATCGACCTCGCGGCGTACGAGGACGCAATCGTCGGATCCGTGACGTCGATGTCCCCCGATCTCGCCGCCCTGATTCCCGCTGACGTGTTCACGACCTTCGTCGTCTTCGATGCCGGTGAGATCCCGGACGGCTCTGCGGCAGCGAACGCACTCGTTGCGGTGGCGTGGATAGCCGTCGTGGTTGCCGTTTCGATGGTCCTCCTCATCATGCTCTACGCACGGGACGGGGTGGTGGCGTTCGCTGCAATCGGAGGTGCGCTCATGATCGCAGCGCTCGGCATCGCCGTGATGGTGCCCCTGGGACGCAGCGCTGCGGGCGCGAGCACGACCAGTGACGCCTACGGGGTCCTGGCGCGCAACCTGTACGACGTCCTCGTCCAATCGCTGGAGTCGAGGGCGTTGTTCGTCGGTCTCACGGGAGCCGCAATGCTCGTGGTCGCCGTCGTTGCATGGTCGGCACAGCGACGGTCGAGTGGTGTCACCCCAGGCGGTCGATGAGGATCGTCACCGCATCCTCGACGTCGTGAACCACGGTCACGAGCGTCCCATCGATTCCGAGTGTCTCCTCGAGGTACGGCACGAGCGACACCCAGGGCTCACCCACGGCGATCACCGGTTTGGGTCGGAGCCCGCTGAACGGCGCGACGAAGGCGAGATTCCACGCGACCATTAGCTCGGTTGCCGTGCCGAGGCTCCCCCAAAGGACGATCGACCCGTCGGTGGATCCCGTCAGCTCGTCGATCCGTGCAACCAGCGAACGCGATCGCGTCTCGGTCGTGATGTGGCTGTTCGGGCCCTT
>CAZYGP010000453.1:0-747 GCA_964647265.1 uncultured Acidimicrobiaceae bacterium
CGCCGAGTGTTCAACATGGGCATCGGTCTGGCCGCCGTCATCAGTCGAAACAGCTGCGATGCGGTACTCACCGCGGCGCGCGCATCGGGTATCGACCTGGTACCGATAGGAACGGTCCAGGAAGCCGTGAACTGAGTATGGCAAATCTGGCGGTCTTCGCATCCGGCACCGGAACCAACTTCTGCGCGATCGCCGACCGCATTGCGAACTCCGCCCACCGGTTGGTATGCGTTCTCGGCGATGTTCCCGATGCGCCGGTGTTCCAGAGGGCTGTCGAACGCGGAATTCCCGCCCATTGGGTTTCATACCGAGGACGACCGCGAGAAGAAGCCGAGTTGGAACTCCTTTCCCACGTGAAGCGGTACAAGACTGACCTGATCGCCCTCGCCGGTTTCATGCGCCTGCTTTCTCCCCGCTTTCTCGACGGCTTCCCTGGCCGGGTAACCAACGTCCATCCTTCGCTCCTCCCGCGGTATCCCGGCGTCGGCTCCATTGAAAAAAGCATCGAAAGTGGTGATACTGAGCTGGGAATTACGATACATGAGGTGGATTACGGTCTCGACACCGGGCCTGTCCTGTTGCGGCGCGCTTTTGAACGCCACGGTGGCGACTCATCTGCAGTTCTTGCCGAACGCATTCATCAACTGGAACATCGCTGGTACCCCGAGGTAATCATGGACCTGCTGGACGCACTACCCGGCGAAGTTTCCCGATCCTGGATACCCGGTGAAGCACCACACGGAGGCA
>CAZYGP010000453.1:757-1295 GCA_964647265.1 uncultured Acidimicrobiaceae bacterium
AGTACTGATTCTTGGAAACGGGGCACGCGAACACGCCATCACCTGGAAGTTCTCCCAGAGCCGACGGATCGCGGGCGTCTTTGTCGCCCCCGGTAACGCAGGAACCAGCAGCGTGGCTACCAACCTTCCGCACGTAAACCCTTGCGACCCGCAGGCAGTCCTGGACGCCTGTCAGGGATACCGGATCAATCACGTGTTCATCGGAGGCGAAGATCCGCTTGCCGCAGGAGTCTCGGACGCCCTCATCGAAGCCGGTATCCCCTGCATTGGCCCCCGACGCAGGACCGCACAGCTGGAGACGAGTAAGGCGTTCTCCAAAGCGTTCATGGAACGCAACGGAATCCCCACCGCCCGAGCGAACGCGTTCACCTATTTCCCCGCGTTTGAGCGCTTCATCCGCGAGCGCAATCGTCGCCTGGTACTGAAGAAGAGCGGTCTCGCGGCCGGAAAAGGGGTACTGGAATCCGACAACACCGATGAAATGATCACATACGGAAAGAGCGTGCTCGAAACCGACACCCTCGTGGTCGAAGACCAC
>CAZYGP010000453.1:1305-1562 GCA_964647265.1 uncultured Acidimicrobiaceae bacterium
ACCTGGTAGGCTACGAGGTCTCGGTCTTCGCCATAACCGACGGCATTACCCATCACCTTCTTCCCTGTTGTACCGATTACAAAAAGGCGGGCGACGGAGGTACCGGGCCCAATACCGGTGGAATGGGCTCGATCTGTCCCGTGCCGTGGCTCGAAAGCACGGCGTGGGAACGAATTCAAACCGAAATCGTCGAGCCCACCTTCACCGCTCTGCGCTCTGAGGGCCTCTCCTACGTGGGTGTGCTCTACTTCGGCATT
>CAZYGP010000454.1:0-1559 GCA_964647265.1 uncultured Acidimicrobiaceae bacterium
ATGAGGGTAATCCTATAGTTATGTTGACTGATAACTATGATGCTATTGGTGATACCATTAGTTTAGTAAACGGATTAGGAAATACTGTTAGTAGATTTTTTGGTCTACCTGCAACATACGATGAACAGAGAAGGGATGATGCTGTGAATCCTGGTGCAGTAGTTGAAGATAGTATTAGAGAATTTTTTGGAAACACTCATTTACCTTGGAAGGTTTTGTTTGAACAAATAACAGGAACAGATAGCTTTACTGGTAGACCGTTTACATTACAGGAAGATGAGATACGACCGACATTCCTAGGTCTTCGTCTTCCTCCGAGAACCATTTATGTTCTGAATAAGTTTCCTCCTCTTCAGTGGTTTGACCAATTGAACCCTGGTGGGATATTTGGCACACCTGCACGAAGAGACTTAAACGGAAATAGAATTGATCATGGAACCTTATCAATTTTTGGTACTGAAAGAACAACAATTCGTAGTCGTGATTATGATCAGTTAGATGAGAATTTTGCATTACGTTTGTTCCGTTTAGCTGGATTAAGTATTCGTACAATTGACTATGAAAGAGAATCTCTAAACACTCTAAATGATATAGCATTCACAGCTAGAGAACTCGAACGTTCTATAAATGATATGAGAATTGATTTACATTCAGATGAAACAGTTAGTGAATCTGAACGTAATAGATTACTTACAGTTAGAGATGAACGAATTGCTTTGTGGTATCAACTACAGTATGATCACTCAAGAGTACTGCAATGGGCTATAGCTAATGACGTATTACCAACAAGAGCTTTACAAGAACTTGATAGATTAAGTATTCAAGTAAGACAGTTACCTGATCCTAATCAAGATATGATTGACCAGATTACTAGAGATGCACTAAGGATGAGACTAAATGGGAACACTGATGGTACGAACGAAGGCAGACCTTAAGGATGTAAGAAATCCTCGCGGTGTTGCTGACTTACTAGGTTTTGATTACCCTAATGATGGTAATGGTAATCTCTATTTTTGGGATGACGGTAATTACTTTGCTGATATTGACGATGCATTATATATTGCATCTAATCACATCCCATCTACATTAGGGGCATGGATATCTCTAACTGTTTTAAGACCGTATAATCAAGTACCAATTTGTTATCAACGAAGATTCGACTGGATTATGCTGGAACAGCTTGGGTAAATTTAGATGGTACTTCACTATGAGCAATGATCAAGACTGCCAACATGAAAGACTTATTACTGAATTTGATTACACGTATACAAGAGGTAATGATAAGTATGTAGTTTATAAACAGACCTGTGCAAAGTGTGGTAAGTTTATGGGTTCTTATGATGAGAAATGTTAACTAAATATTGAATACAGTTCATTAGAAACAGCTAGTACAAGAGCTTCTAAACTAAGTGATACACTACATCACAAGTGTTAGAAACAACTATACTAGCTGTTTTTAATTTATGCTATTTATGCTAACGCAGTCTCTAATGTATCCCAAATGGTGAAGAAATCTTCACGTTCATCAACAGTTAATCCCTGATCGAAGACAGCGAAAC
>CAZYGP010000455.1:0-1558 GCA_964647265.1 uncultured Acidimicrobiaceae bacterium
ATGATGCCTCCGGACCGCCCACCTACAAGTTGCAATCCGGAACGAGTTCGGCCTGCCCTCTGGTCGCGGGCGTGGTGGCGCTGATGCTCTCGGTGGATCCGAGCCTGGACACCGAGGGTGTCATCGAACTCCTGAAGCTTTGCGTCATCGACCTCGGACCAACCGGATTCGACCATCAATACGGATGGGGCCGGGTCGACGCTTACAGGGCGGTAACGGCCGCTCAAGGCAAGAGGGCATGCGCTGCGGACATCAACCAGAACGGACAGGTCGAGACCACGGACTTCTCGGCGTGGGTCGGCGCCTTCGAGAGCAGACACCCCATTGCGGACCAGAACTTCGACGGGGTTGTGACGCCGAACGACTTTACCGCCTTCCTGTCGAACTACCTCCTCGGGTGCGATTAACGCCCGCATCCCCGGCCTGTGAATCTAGAACGAAAGCCCTATCTGTGACGCCCTGTCCCCACTTCGGTTGGCGATCACGCCCCGTACGCGGTTGAAATCAGGGTTTCCGCTGAAGACCTGTCCCCTCATTCCCGATGGAATTGACGGAGTTGTCCCGCCCGGAGTGGCGGTCATTTCGTCTCGCTCATGCCAGATGGTGGGGGATTTCAGGATGCAGGAACCATCGAGCGTCGAGCCACTCCGCAGCGAGTATACGAACGATCCCGATATGAGCGAATTGGTGGTTGAGTACGTCAACTCCATGCCTCAGCGGGTCAACTCGATTCTCGCCGCGTACGAAGGCCGGGAGCGAGAGCAACTCATCCGGATTGTGCACCAACTCAAGGGCTCCGGCGGTGGATACGGCTTCCCGCAGCTCACAGCCGTTGCCGATCGACTGGAGCAGATGCTCCTTACGATTCCGGACCAGGAAATCGCCAAAGTGGACCCGGAACTGATGGCACTTGTTGAGCTGTGCGGACGGATAGCCGCCTGAGCGCGCGCGGTTTGGAATGCTTTATTCAGAGATTGTTGAGAGTAGCGGGACGATGACTGAGACGCAAGTAACCTGTGAAGAGAAGCGACACTCGGTGCTCGTCGTCGACGACTCCGAGGATGTGCACCGTCTCCTGCAGGCCAGGCTCCGTCAGGAAAACATCGACCTGATCGCCGCGCTCGACGGGCAAACTTCGCTCACACTGGCCGCCCAGCACAAGCCAAGCCTCATCCTGCTCGACCTCGACATGCCCGACATGGACGGCTTCGAGGTTCTTCGTCACCTCAAAGAGTCCTCGGACACACGGGACATCCCCGTGATCGTCCTCTCCGGGTTGCACAGCCCCGCGGACAAGGTGGTCGCATTCGACCTCGGCGCAGTCGACTACGTGACCAAGCCCTTCGATCTCATGGAACTCCGCGTCCGGCTGCGGTCGGCGATCAAGATGTCGGACCTGATCGAGATGCTGGCAAAGTTGGCGCATATCGACGGCCTGACAGGGCTCTGGAACAGGGCACACTTCGACGAACGCTTGGCGGGCTGCATCTCCGAGAACCACCGCGCCGGGCGTCCGCTCTCGATCGCGCTCTTCGACCTCGACCACTTCAAGTCGGTC
>CAZYGP010000456.1:0-1553 GCA_964647265.1 uncultured Acidimicrobiaceae bacterium
GCGCAACCGTGGCCTCGATCCCGGCCAGTCGAATGATCTCCTGTGCGAACTCGAACCAAGTCGCCGAACCGCTGTTGACCACGTGGTAGACGCCGGGCGCACAGCCTTCCGTCACCATGCGCAGGACGACCCTTGCGACATCGGCCGTCGCGGTTGGCGACATGGTCTGGTCGTCCACCACGCGAAGCGCCCCCTTCTCCTTGGCGACGCGGATCATGGTTTCGACGAAGTTGCCCCCCTTTCCGCTCGCTCCGGCAACGCCGAAGAGCGAAGCAACCCGCAGGATCACGGCGGTGTCACACGCGATCTTGGCAAGCGTTTCCCCGAGCGCCTTCGAGGCCCCGTAGACATTCACGGGTGCGATCGGATCGCCCTCGCGCAACGGCTGGGCGCGCGCGGTATCGCCGCCGAAGACGTAATCGGTGCTGACATGCAGGAAGCGGGCAGTCTTCGCCGCACAGGCAAGCGCCATCGCCTGCACGGCGTGGGCGTTGACGGCGACGGCCAGGCTCGCATTGTCCTCGACCTCGTCGGTCTTGTGATAGCTTGTACAGTTGATCAGGGCATCGAACCGCAGATCCGCGAGGGCGCTCCCGACGCGCTCGGGCACGGCCACATCCAGCCGATCGCGGTCGATCGGGATCAGGTCGAAAGGCGCGCCCGCGTCAGCATGGGCCGTCCGGATGTCGTGCCCGAGCTGCCCGTTCGGTCCCAGCAGCAAGACTCTCATATCTCGACGATGCCGCCATAGAGTTCGACCTCGCGGATCACGCGATGCCAGTGCACGAGGGTCTTGTACCACTCGAGCGTGATCGTTTC
This sequence comes from uncultured Acidimicrobiaceae bacterium, assembly GCA_964647265.1. GTDB lineage: Bacteria > Actinomycetota > Acidimicrobiia > Spongiisociales > UBA5794 > SZUA-442. The sequence goes on from CAZYGP010000456.1 coordinate 820, forward strand.
GGTGGTCTTGTCGACGGTGCCGGCTTCGAGTGCCTCGCAGATCTCGGCGACACCCTCCGCCGCGGTTTTTTCCGTGCGGTAACCAAGGGCCTCGATCTTATCGAATGCAACCCTGTAACTCCGCCGGTCGGGATCGCCATACCATTCGATCTCAACATCCCTTGGGACGTACCCGGCAACCAGGTCGCCAAGATGACCGATCTGATACGTATTGTTGGCAGACCCGACGTTGAAGATCTCACCGTTCACTTTGGCGGGGTCGGCTTGCAGCATGAACATCTGCGCCCGGGCCGTATCGCGCACATGGACCATGGGGCGCCACTGCGTGCCGTCGCGCATCAGCGGCAACTTTCCCGTCTTCCAGGCGCCGAAGGTCATGCCGTTGATGGCAAGGTCGAACCGCATGCGCGGCGAAAGGCCATAGACGGTCGACTGGCGGAGAGCAACAACACAGAACGTTTCGTCGGCGAGGGCCAACACCCCCTGCTCCGCCATTTCGTTCGCGCGGGCGTAGGTGGTCAACGGGTTGGTTGCACTGGTCTCGTCGGCGGTGCAGCCGTCTTCCTGAAATCCGTAAATGCTGCACGAGGACGGCAGCACATAGCGCCGCACCCCCGCCTCCTTGGCCAAGCGGGCGCAGCGCAAACGCGAATCGCGGTTGATCTGCAGGGTCGCCTCCTGGAACAACTCGCCCGAAGGGTCGTTGGAGATGGCGACGAGGTCGATCACGGCGT
>CAZYGP010000457.1:0-630 GCA_964647265.1 uncultured Acidimicrobiaceae bacterium
AACCCTTGTGGATGTCGGCGCACTGCAGGCTTGGCGTCGCGGTGGCGTCGACGGGTCCGTCGCCGTGGAGGTCGATTCGGGCGGTGGGGGTGGTGAGGGTGCCGCTGATGTGGGCTTGGATGGTGGGGGTGCCGGTGAGGGTTCCTTCGGGGGGGTGCCAGGTGAGGTGGCCTTCGAGGGGTTCGTTGGGTGAGGTGCTGGGGGTGGTGAGGGTGCCTTGGATGGGTCCGTTCCAGAGGTTTCCGGTGAGGTGGGCTTGGAGTCCTTGGTGGTCGAGGGTGATGTTGGTGGTGAGGGTCCATGGGTCGGTGTGGTGGCCGGCTTGGAGGGTGGCTTGGCCGTGGGTGCGGCCGTTGGTGTGGGTCCAGGTGGCTTCGGCGGTTTCGAGGGGGAATCCGAGTGCGTGGTTGGGTCCGATGGTGGCGTGCCAGGTGGTGTGTTCGGTGTGGGGTTGTGTGCGGAGGGTGATGGGTCCTTCGTCCCAGTGGCCGTTGAGGGTGAGTTGGAGGCCGTGTTGGGGGTTGGTGGTGATCGTGAGTTCGGGGATGGTGAGGGGGGCGTTGAGCCAGCGGCCGTCGATGTGGAGTTCGCTGCTGAGGGTGAGGGTGTTCCAGCCGGTGGCGTGGATGC
>CAZYGP010000457.1:640-1553 GCA_964647265.1 uncultured Acidimicrobiaceae bacterium
CGCGCCCGGCGCCCCGAAGCCCAGCCCGTGGCGCCAGCCGGTGGCGTGGATGCGTCCGGTGAGGTGGCCTTCGTCGGCGGCGGGGAGGGTGGGTGTGCCGATGAGTTCGAGGAGGGCTTGGCTGGCGGTGGTGAGGTCGAGGTTGATGTCGCTGTCGGTGGTCCAGGTGGAGGTGGTGAGGTCGATGCTGCCGGTGAGGTCGATGTGGCCGCCGAGGGTGTTGCCGGTGAGTTCGGTGTGGATGCGTTGGTTGTGCCATTGGATGGGGCCGGTGATGTGGGTGGCTTGGGTGCCGTAGGCGTTGAGGGCGCCGTCGTGGAGGGTGAATTGGCCGTTGGTTTCGGTGGCTGTCCAGGTGAGGGTGCCGGTGAGGTGGCCTGCGTCGATGCCGGTCCAGTAGTGGCGGAGGAGGCGGGCGTCGGCGTGGTGGAGGGTGATGTCGATGCGGCTGTCGTCGAGTCGTCCGGTGGCTTCGGCTTCGAGGTGTCCTTCGTCGCTGGCGAGGGTGGTGTGGATGAGCCAGCTGCCGTCGTCGTTGGTGGTGGCGGTGAGGGTGCCGTCGAGGGCGCCGGTGAGGGTGAGGTTGAGGTGGGGGGGTTGGTTTGGGGTCCAGTGGGCTTGGCCGGTGAGTTGGGCGTTCTGTTGGTTCCAGGTGATGGGGAGTTGGATGGTGAGGTCGAGTTGTGGGTGGGTGGGGTCGAAGGTGGCGTGGCTGTCGCCGAGGGTGGCTTGGGTGTGGCCGTTGGGTTGGGTGTGGATGGTCCAGGGGAGGGGTTGGATGTGGATGCCGGCGAGGTGGGTGCCTGGCCAGGTGCCTTGGCCGGTGATGTGGGTGGGTTGGATGTGGAGGGGGCCGAGGTTGCCCCAGTCGATGCGGCCGGTGGGTGTGGGGGTGGTGTGGGGGTTCCAGCTG
>CAZYGP010000458.1:0-1551 GCA_964647265.1 uncultured Acidimicrobiaceae bacterium
CGGCCCAGTCGAGTGGTGGGTCGGCAATGCGTTCATGACCGCGCAGGCTTTCCGCGCGCTCCTCGGCCTGCAGATCGTCGGGTACCGAGGTCCTGAGACCGGTGTGACCGACAGGTCGTCGTACCTCCTGCGGGGTGACCAGATCCAGTTCATCGTGTCCGGTGCCCAGGACGGGGACCACGAGATCTCCGAGCACGTGAAGCTTCATGGCCCGGGAGTCAAGGACGTCGGATTCCTGGTTCCTGACGCCGTCGCAGCGTTCTCTCTCGCCATCGAGCGCGGTGCAACCGCCCATCGCGAACCAGAAGTGATCGAGAATGACCGAGGCCGCCTGGTGATCGCCGCCATCTGCGCCTATGGCGACACCGTCCACTCGCTGATGGAGGTCGATGGCGAGGATCCGCGCTTCGAGCCGCGCACCGATGTGATCGCACGAAGCGCCGGGCTCCACGCGATCGATCACGTCGTGGCGAACGTCGAGCTCGGCGGGATGAACGAGTGGGTGCAGTTCTACGAGCGGATCTTCTCGTTCACCATGTTGCGCCACTTCGACGACGAGGCGATCTCGACCGAGTACACAGCACTCATGTCGAAGGTGATGGCAGGGGGGAACGGCGTCATCAAACTCCCCATCAACGAGCCTGCGCCAGGAAGGAAGAAGAGCCAGATCGAGGAGTACCTCGACTTCTACAAGTCTCCCGGTGTGCAGCATCTCGCCCTGTCGACCCCGGACCTCCAGGGCACGATGGAGGAGATCCACGGCAGGGGCCTCGAGACGATCGAGGTGCCGCACGAGTACTACACCGAGGCACGACAGCGCCTCGCGGAGTACGACCTCGACTGGGATCGCATCGAGCGCCTGAGCCTCCTCGTCGACAAGGACGAGGACGGCTATCTGCTCCAGACCTTCACGAAGATGCTCCAGGACCGCCCAACCGTGTTCTTCGAGTTCATCGAGCGCCGCGGAGCAACCGGCTTCGGTGTCGGGAACTTCAAAGCCCTGTTCGAGGCGATCGAACGTGAGCAGGCCAAGCGCGGCAACCTATAGGGCGGCAACCAATAGGTGAGACCTTCGCCGGTGACGCCCACGGGGCGAGCGGCGCTGTCGACTCAGTACAGCTCTGGTACGAAGGTCTGCTCGGTGATCGGTGGGCGGATGTACCCGTGGTCGGGTTGGCGCGGGGGGAGCTCGACGGTTCCGAGCGTGCGGTCCTCGTACGGGATGATGGAGAGCAGGTGGCTGATGCAGTTGAGCCGTGCGCGCTTCTTGTCCTCCGCGTTCACCACGTACCATGGCGCTTGCTTGATGTCGGTGTGATCGAACATGATGTCCTTCGCCCTCGAGAACTCCACCCACCGGGCCCGGGACTCGAGATCCATCGGGGACAGCTTCCAGCGCTTCGTCTGGTCGTCGATCCGTGACCGGAATCGTCGCTCCTGTTCCTCGTCACTGACCGAGAACCAGTACTTGACGAGGACGATCCCGCTGCGCACCAACATTCGCTCGAACTCGGGGCACGACCGGAGGAACTCCCTGTACTCCTCCTCCGT
>CAZYGP010000459.1:0-1547 GCA_964647265.1 uncultured Acidimicrobiaceae bacterium
AAGCGGCCCGACATATGTGCCGAACTTCGGTTGCACACCACTAGTGCAACGCCCCGAAAGTTTCGATCCAGTGTCAGTAGGGGCCGACAAGGTGCTGCATGAAAGCGAGGATGGTGTCGACCATCTCCTTCATGCTGCCTGAGAACGGCGTGCGCTCCCACCTTCCGGTGTGACGCTTGGCGCTGAGGCCGTACCGGGTCGAGCTCATCCGAGTCAACCGAACGCGGTCGTCGTCAGGTGAGGGAGACTTCGAGCCCGGCTCGGTGCGCCCCATGATCAGGTTGTCTCCATGGACCCGAACGTACATCCCGGCGGTCAGCTCGTGTTGTTCCAGCAGGTTCGTGAGCTGCTGCTGAGCGGACTGCATTGCGACCTTCATCGTGGCGATCATCGTACCAGCGGCTGTCCCTCGTATGTCCACCGAAACGGGTGGGCCTCGACCCTGTTCCAGCGCTCGACGAACGAGTCGATGGCCGCGATCAACTCGTCGGGAGTCCGGAAGTCGCCGTACCTGAGGACGCGTCGGGCTACGATCCCGAACCACAGCTCCACCTGATTGAGCCAAGATCCATGCGTGGGGGTGTAGTGGAAGACGAACCGGTTTCCGTGCTTACGGTTCCAGTCGGTCACGAACTTGCCCATGTTCGTGTCCTTGTGCGTGTTGAGATTGTCGAGAACGACATGGACACGCTTCTGGCGGTGCTTGGACGCCACCATGTCCATGAACGAGAGAAAGTCCGGTCGCTTCCGCGACTCCGTGCACTGCGTCAGGACCCTCCCCGTTCCGATGTTGAAGCAGGCGAAAAGACAGCGCGTCCCGTTCCGCTTGTACTCGAACTCGAACCTACCCGCATGTCCAGGCCGCGCGGCCTGCAACCCGCGCGATCGCGATAGCGCCTGCATTCCCGTCTTCTCATCGACACATAGGACCGGCTCCCCTCTCGGCCGGTGAACGTACAGCTTGACGATCGACCGCATCTTCGCCTGATACTCCGGATCTTTACTGTGACACCACATCTTGACCCGGTGAGGCTTGATCTCAGCGCTCTCGAGGATCCGTCCCACCTCGCTCTCGCTGATCGAGTGAACGAGCCCTTCGGACAAGAGCGCGTCGCAAAGAGCGGCATGGGTCCACACGTCGCGATCGACTCCGACCTCCCTCGGCGATCGGCACGCCGCCGCGATCACCTGATGACGCTCAAGCGGCGTGATCGTCGCCGGACGCCCCGATCGGGCCTCGTCACGAAGCCCCTCGACTCCCTGCTTCTCGAAGCTGCCAAGCCAGTGACGGACCCTCGCCCGGCACGTCCCCAGTTGTCGTGCTATGGAGCGGACGGACTCGCCCTCGCTTGAAAGAAGCACCATCCGTGCTCTCCGGTAGAGCCTCGCCTCTCCCCGCTGGTGCCGGATCACCTGCTGCAGACTTCTGCGCTCGGCGCGAGATAATGCAACCCCCATGCACTCTCATTCGGCACGGACGCCTTCGATCTGGCCCCCTGGATCAAAACTTTCGGGGTGTTGCACTAGTCTGCGAAATGTAGTTCGAG
>CAZYGP010000460.1:0-1543 GCA_964647265.1 uncultured Acidimicrobiaceae bacterium
GACGTCGGGACGGTGGCCGATCAGGAACGACGCCAAGCGGGCCTGTCAAGTTGTTTGTGTAAGCGGGCGGGGTCGTGGTGTTCATAGGTGGTGGTTGATGCGGTCGGGGTAGGCGAGGGCGAGTTGTTCGAGGGCTTGTTTCCAGTTGGTGGTGATCTGGCCTTCGACGAGGCGTCCGGGGGCTTTTCGTTCGTTGGCGGGTCGACCGCGCTCTTTGGCTCGTTCTCGGGCCCGTTTGTCCTCGATGTCGCAGATCGCAAGCCATAACAGCTTGACGGCGGCGAGGTCGTTGGGGAAGTGTCCCCGGTTCTTGGTGACCTTGCGGAGCTGATAGTTCAGCGACTCGATCGCGTTCGTCGTGTAGATCACTCGTCGCAGCGCCGGCGGAAACGCCAGGAACGGGGTGAACCGGTCCCATGCGTCACGGAACGCTTTGACCGTCGAGGGATACTTGGCACCCAGCTCGGAGGCCTCGAACGCCTCGAGCTCGGTGAGGGCGGCATCCTCGTTAGCGGCCTGGTAGATCGGTTTGATCGCCCCAGCGACCCGTTTGCGGTCGTTGTAGTTCACAAACCGCATCGCTGCGCGTATCAGGTGCACGACACAGGTCTGCACGGTGGCTTCGGGCCAGGTCGCCTCGATCGCTTCGGGGAACCCGGTGAGCCCGTCACAGCACACGATCAGCACGTCTTTGACGCCACGGTTTGCGAGCTCGGCACATACCGATGCCCAGAACTTGGCGCCCTCGGTTGCTTGCACCCAGATACCCAGGACGTGTTTGACACCGTCCATGTCGACCCCGACGGCGATATGGGCGGCCTTGTTGCGCACATGGCCCCCGTCACGGACCTTGACGATGATCGCATCGAGATAGATCACCGGATACAGCGCCTCGAGCGGACGGGACTGCCACGCCAACACCTCGTCACATACAGCGTCGGTGATCTTCGAGATCGTCTCGTGGCTCAGCTCGGTACCGATCGTCGACGCCAGGTGATGACCGATATCGCGGATTGTCATCCCGCCCGCATACAACGACACGATCATCGCGTCGAGACCGTCGAGGCGACGCACACCACGAGGGACCAGCATCGGGGTGAACGTGCCGTTGCGGTCACGCGGAACCGCCAACTCGACGTCGCCGATCTGGGACGCCACCGTCTTGGGGAACGTGCCGTTGCGGGAGTTCGGGAACTCTGATGCCGCCGGGTCACCACGGTCGTACCCGACATGATCCGACAGCTCAGCCTCCAAACCCCGTTCCAACGATGCCTTCAACATCCCCTGCAACAGGCCCTCATGACCCGTCAACGGCTCCCCCGCATCGATCCGGGCGAAGATCTCATCCAACGCCCCGGACTCTTTCAACGAATCAGCGATCTCAGCCTGCAGCCGACGCCGCTCCTCACGATCAAGATCAGACATAGCCATCAGTGTGCACTCCAGTCAGGTCAAGACCCAACCCCTTACACAAACCATTAGACACGCCCGGTCGACCACACCCCGCCTCACCCCAGACACCTCATTGGTCTGGCCTTCGAGG
>CAZYGP010000461.1:0-1540 GCA_964647265.1 uncultured Acidimicrobiaceae bacterium
ACCGACCATCCGGTCGGGATACAACATCCGGTGGATGGCCTTGATGTTGTTCCATGCACCGTCGTTTCCGATGACACCCACCACCGGCATGCCATGGCGAACGAGGGTGTCGTACTCCATGCCGTTGAAACCGAACGAACCGTCGCCATAGACGATGCCGACGCGGGTGTCCGGCTCGACCGCTTTCGCCGCGATAGCGAACGGTGCGCCGACGCCGAGGCAGCCGAACGGTCCGGGATCCAGGAGACCACCCGGCCGTGATGTCCTGAGCCACTTGGCGGTCGTCGACACGATGTCCCCACCGTCGGCTGCAACGATGGCATCATCGCCGAAGAAGTCTGCGACCTCCCTGGCGAAACGCTCCGGATGTACGGGGGATTCGTCCGACATCGACGCCTCGTCGGCAATCCGCTGCTTCGCCTCCTCAGCGGCGCGCATCTCCACCGTCCACTCCGGGTCGGCGGTGCGTCCGATGCGCCCGGCTGCGGCTGCGAGTTGTGCAACGACCGCTCCCGGATCCGCGGTGATCCCGAGATCGGCGTCGCGGTTCCATCCGACCCTGGTCGCATCCGCGTCGACGTGGATCACCGTTGCGTCGGGGTTCACCTTCTTCCCGAAACCGGTGCGGAAGTCCCAGTCGACGCCGAGGGCGAGGACCACATCCGCAGACCTGAGTGCATCGCCTCGGGAGCGGTTGCCGAGATACAGATGGCCGAAGGGCAACGCACCGCGACCGAGGGAGTTGAGGTAGACGGGCGCCCGGTACGCCGACGCGAACTCCTCGAAGTGCGTCGTGAAGTCGGGTTGGCCGGTCCAACGGAGACCCGTTCCCCCGAAGATGACGGGTTTCGCCGCACGCACGAGGATGTCGGCGATCTCGGCAAGCGTTTCGTCGGGCACGCCGGACGGTCGGTTCGTGCGGTAGTGCTTCGGCCAGGCGATGCCCGTCTCCTCGACCATGTCTGCGCTGATATCCCAGGGGATGTCGAGGAAGACGGGCCCTCCGCGCCCGGCGAAGGCGTTCCTCGTCGCCATGGCAATGTACTCGGGGAACCGCCCTGCGTCGTACGCCGTGTCCGACCAGACGGTGATCGAGGAGAACAGCTTCGGATGGTCCATCTCCTGGAGGCCACCCTTGAGGTTCTCCTTCGTCAGATGGCGCCCACCGATCAGAAGCATCGGAGTGTTGGCGAAGAACGCGTTCGCGACGCCGGTGAGGGCGTCGGTGACACCCGGCCCTGCGGTGACTATCGCCACGCCGAGACGCCCGGTGAGGCGCGCATACGCGTCTGCCGCGTGGGCGGCCGCCTGCTCGTGACGGACGTCGATGACCCTGATGCCCTCCGAGACGCACCCGTCGATCACGGGCAGGATGTGCCCACCGGTGAGGGTGAACACCGTGTCGACGCCCTCCGCCCTGAGGGCACGGGCGATCACCTGTCCGCCGTGGATCTTGGCCATCGCATTCCTCCGGATCGGTCCGCCCGAGGGTAGGCGCGTGGGGTCCCGGTACGCTTGTGAGCATGGAGATGAAACCGGC
>CAZYGP010000462.1:0-1532 GCA_964647265.1 uncultured Acidimicrobiaceae bacterium
AGTGTCGTTGGGGCTGCAAGCGTAGAACGCGACGCCGCCGTCGTCGATACGGTCGAGAAGATCGGGCACTCCACCTCCACGACCGAGCGGCTCGCCGTGCCACCGCGGTCTCTGTTTGGGCAGGGCATCGGACGAGCGGAGCGAATCGAAGGAGCGCCTCTTTCGCGGCATCGGGTTCGGAGGGATTTGGCGGTGCGTGGGTCAGCTGAGGACGAGGACCTCGACGTCAACGTCCAGCTCGGACCACATCCGGTCGAGGGTCACGACCCGATCTCCGTCGACGACGCCGGTGGCGAGGCAGGCGCGGTCGCCAAGCGACAGTCCCAGGCGTGATGTTGCCGGCTTGAGTCCTCCTGCGATCGTCGCGTGCTCCTCACCGAAGTCGACGATACGCAGGTTCAGCCGGTGAATCAGATCCAACGCCATGGTCGGCGGCATGTCCACGTCGGCGAGCTTGCCGATGACCTCGCTCAGGTTCACCGACGAGATCCCGGCGTCGGACAGGTAGCCGATGACGGGGTTCGCACGGGCCTCACCGAAGAGGAGCCCCAGGACCGCCGACCCATCGACGATCGTCACTCTGACGCTGCCTCCGCCCGCCGCTCGGCGATCAGCTCATCGGCCAGCGACCTGTCCGCTGTGTGGTACTCGGCAGCGATCTGCTGAACCCCGGCAACGGCGGACTCGATCGTCTCGACCACGAGGTGCCCGTCCTCATAGCGGAAGAGGAGCCGGGTCGGCCCCACGATCCCCATGGCCTTGCGAATCGCGGCTGGAATCACCACGCGACCCTGTTCGTTGATGGTTGACATGCCTACAGACATGTGACAGATATATCATGATGTGACACTTCATTCAACTGTACGGCGCTGGTTGCGCCTCGCCACCATCTCGGCAGACAACGCATGAACCCATTGCCGGCACGGTGTTGTACCACCCGAGTCCAGGGGTTTGATGCGTCCTCTCTGACAAGGACACGCAGCCGCCCACGTGATGGAACCCATGATCAGTGACAGCCATCCATTTCGTGGGCTGGCAGAATCCGGGTAGTGAAGCCATGGGACGAACTGACCGAGCGTGGGAAGCTGCGGAGGCTCCGGACCGTCGCTCTCACCGCGCTGGACGACTTCGACATCGAAGTGGAGCGGGTGTCGATCATCGGCGGGTTCACGAATGCCCTGTTTCGGATCGATACTCCTGATGGGCCGCGTGCCCTCCGCGTCGACCTGATGCAGGATCACTCGGATGCCGACGCCGAAATCGAGTTGGAGTGGCTCGAAGCGCTGTCCGGTCACGTCAACGTCGGCGGCCCGATCCGCGCCCGCGACGGCGCGCGATTCACCCATGCCGCCGGTTCCGGCGTTCCGGGCGCCCGCCGATGTGTGCTCTTCACCTGGGTCCCTGGCGGCCCTCTGGCCGACCGGATCTCGCCAAGGCTGTTCGAGCGGTATGGCAGGCTGTCGGCCCAGCTCCACGTCCACGGTGCAGCTCACCTACCCAAGCATCGACCGATGGTGTGGGACCGCGTGCAC
>CAZYGP010000463.1:0-1531 GCA_964647265.1 uncultured Acidimicrobiaceae bacterium
TGAACTACATCGTGAACGTCTCGTTCGGTTACGCAGGCCAGAACACCGAGCAGTTCCAAGCCGTCCGGAGAATCGTCAACGCGAGTCGGAAGCCATGGTCCGACAGCCCGTACCTCCAGGACGTAGGCGGTGGGCCGAATGCCGTCCGGTGGGAAGACGTCAAGACGGCGCTCAAGCGACCGCACGTGTCGTTCACCAGCGCAGTCGGAGCCCGCTTCGGGCCGGCGAAGCTTCGTCGATGGATCCACATCGAGACCAACGTCGAGCAGATCCCTCGAGCCGACAGCCGCGTCCACCTGTCCGACCGCGTCGATGCGTTCGGACTCCCCAGAGCCACCCTCCACTGGGCGTTCGGCGACGAAGAGGAGCGGACCTACCGGCGCGGTCTCGAACTCATCGTCGACGCTCTCAACCAGTATGCGCCCGGGCTCAAGGACGGTCGCATGGACTATCCCGATCCGTGGCCCGACGATATTCACGGAAACTGGCACCATATCGGCACCACGCGCATGAACGAGAACCCCACGCTCGGTGTGGTCGATTCCGACTGCCGCGTTCACGGACTGGACAATCTGTTCGTGGCAGGCAGCTCCGTGTTCCCGACCGGAGGCGCCACATCTCCCACCCTCACGATCGTCGCCCTCGGGCTCCGGCTGGCCGAGCACCTGTCGGATCAGCTTCGCTGAGAAGCGTCCCGACCGAGCATGCGCCACTCGTCACGCAAGGCGGCTCCCATCGTCGCCTGCTCCTCCGCCCGCACGGATCTTCCAATGAGTCGATACACGATTCCGCGGACGCGGAATCCGAAGGCGAGCAGAGCCCGGATCACCCATCCTCTCGCAGGACCCCCGGTGCGGCGGAGGTACTGTGCCCAACCTCGTCCACGCTGATCCCACGTCCACGAGGCAGGAAGATCCGATGATTGGCCATCGTCGTGGCGCAACACGACGTCGCCGAGGACGAGCTGTCGTCCTCCCAGACCGGCTACACGCTGTCCCAGCTCGAAGTCCGACATGAACACGAAGTACGACTCGTCGTATCCACCCACGGATTCGAAGACATCACGACGAATCGCACAGCAGGACCCAGAGATCCATCCTGCCTCGACCCGCTCACCCGATCTCGGATAGAAGTAGATGCCGCTGAGGGGTAACACCCGGTGCAGCCCGACGACGTGGGCGAGCACACGGGGAATCGTTGGTTGGGCTCCCCCGCCCGCCGTTCCGATGCCTGTAGGACCGCAAGCCAGAAGGGACGAATCGTGCTCGAATGGCGCCGCGATCGCATCGAGGATCGACCGTGACGGTCTGGTATCCGGATTCATGAAGATGACCATCGGCGTCTGGGCGTGCCGAGCTCCCAGGTTGGCCCCGGCGGAGAACCCGAGATTTCCGCCCGCATCGACGACCGTCACGTACGCGTGGTCGGATTCCAGATCCGACAAATCGTCCTCGTCCGACGAGTTGTCCACGACGATGATCGGCACATCCTGGAGACCATCGAGGAACCGCATCAGCGGCTCCCTGCTCCG
>CAZYGP010000464.1:0-1530 GCA_964647265.1 uncultured Acidimicrobiaceae bacterium
GACGTGCACCGTTAACAGATCGTCGCGCCGTACACGCGTGCACCACGACGAATTGAACTGGCAGATGACGCCGTCTTTCGTGCGGAACATGGCGTACGACGCGTCGTCCGCATCCGCTTCGTAAGGTTCGTTGTTTTCGTCCCAACGCTTTGGAATGTGCGTTTCCATGTCGCAACACACCGAAGCGATGCCGCCGAATAGGTTGTCGATGACGTACCGCCAATGGCAAAACATGTCAAGCACCAGCCCGCCGCCGTCGGCTTTGCGGTAGTTCCACGATGGCCGCTGCGCGGGCTGATCCTCGCCCGTGAACACCCAATACCCAAACTCGCCGCGGACCGACAGAATGCGGCCGAAGAACCCGTCGTGGATCAACCGTTTCAACTTCAACATGCCCGGTAACCACAACTTGTCTTGCACGACACCGTGTTTCACCATCGGCCGCGCGTGCAAGTAGAGTTCGTACGCGTCCCTCGACGTTTCGGCGACGGGTTTCTCGCAATAAATGTCTTTGCCGGCGGCGATCGCGCGCATCACGTTTTCATGGCGCAACTGTGTCGCGACCGCGTCGAAATACACAGAATAATTGGCATCACCCAATGCGCCTTCGAGGCCGGTTGTATACGGCAATCCGCCGTGTTCTTCCGCGATCGCGCGCAACTTTTCTTCGTTGCGGCCTACCAACAACGGTTCCGGCATGACCGTGTCGCCGTTGGCTAATTTGACGCCGCCCTGCTCGCGAATCGCCATGATCGACCGCGCCAAATGCTGGTTCTTGCCCATGCGTCCCGTGACGCCGTTCATGATGATGCCGATGCGGTGTTCGCTCATGATTGCTCCGTATTAGTTTGCTCGGACCGCCGCCGCCAATACGAGGCGAGGGCGGACCCGGTGAGGTTGTGGGCGACGCTGAAGATGCTGGACGGCAGCGCGGCGGTGGCGGTGTAGTGGACGCTGGCGAGCGCGGCGCCGAGGCCACTGTTTTGCATGCCGACCTCGATCGCGACCGTGCGGCGCGCCGCTTCAGGCAGGCGAAACGCGTACGCAAGGCCGTACCCAAACGCGAGGCCGGACGCGTTGTGCAACAGCACAATAACGGCAAGCAACGCGCCCATCTCCGCGATTTTGTCGCGGGACAACGCGACAATCGCCGCGATGACGAGCACGATAATCAGAACCGAAAGGGCGGGAAAAAACTCGATGAACTTCTCGACACGGTCACGCATCCGCCAGCGGAAATACGACCCCGCGGCGACGGGAAGCAACACGATGCGCAGGACGTCGACGAACAACGCCTTGCCGTCGACCGGCAGAATTTCGCCGCCGTAGAGTTGAATGAGGAGCGGGGTGAGCATCACGGAGATCAGGGTCGAGCACGCCGTCATCGTGACGGACAACGCGACGTCGGCCTTCGCGAGGAACGCGATCACGTTGCTTGCCGTGCCGCCCGGGCACGCGCCGAGAATGATAAAACCCATCGCCAATTCCGGTTCAAGCCGGAACAGGTTCGCGAGGACATATGCCAGCAGC
>CAZYGP010000465.1:0-1519 GCA_964647265.1 uncultured Acidimicrobiaceae bacterium
GGTTCTATGTGAGTTTGGAGAACGCTGCTGGTCCTGCGGACTGGACCGGCTATGTGGGTTCGTTCCCACACCTCGTGACCGCCGGCAACACCTGACAACCTCGCGACCGCCATCGTGCCCGTCGCCGTAGGCTCCCACCGTGAACGTCGTATCGCTGTTGCTGTCCCGCCTTCTCGGTTCCCTGGGCCTCGGAATGGTCCTGGCGCTGTCCCTTGCACAGGCTGGCTTCGCCGCCGAGCCGGAGGCGTTCATCGTGACGGGCGACGGGGAGATCGTCACGGAGGTCTTCGAAGCCCAGGACGCAGGTGATGCCCTGGAACTCGCCTTCGCGGCACGGTCGGGCGACCGGCTACGCATCGAATTGGTCTACCGATCACATGCTGCCGTCGCATACCCGGTGAACGATCCCCTCGCGGCCCTCCAGTGGAACTTCGATGTCGTTGGTGTCTCGGGAGCATGGCGAACAGTCGACGGTGGGGGAACGGTCGTCGCGATTCTCGACTCCCCGATCAACTTCTCGGGTACTGATGGGATATGTGCTCCCATCGTCCACCCGTACAACGCCCTCACGCGCACGCCGGGCGTCTCGGCCCTCAACGTCGTCTCGGGTTTTGGACACGGAACCCACATCGCAGGCACCGTGGTCCAGTGCACGAACAACGGCATCGGGGTTGCAGGTCTTGCACCGGGAGCAACAATCATGCCGGTTCAGGTACTGGACCAGACGGGTTCGGGACTGAGCTCCGACCTCGTGGCCGGGATCGACTGGGCAATCGCGCACGGTGCGGACGTGATCAACCTGTCGCTTGGCAAGGAGTGCAGCGGACCGTACGGGCCGGGATGCTCGGACCATCTCGTCGACCTTGCGATCGACAGGGCGATCCGAGCGGGGATCACGCTCGTGGGGTCGTCCGGAAACCAGGCGGCCTCCCACCTCGCGTACCCGGCAGCTCATCCCGACGTGTTCTCGGTGGGAGCGACGGATCCCGAGGACCGCGTGTGGTACGAGGGCCCGTCGGTCGGCTCGAACGCAGGCGCAACCCTCGATCTCGTCGCCCCTGGCGTCGACATCGTCCAGGAGACGACTGGCTTCGGGACGTACACCTACGGTGCTGGCGCGGGTACGTCGATGGCAGCACCCCACGTGACCGCTGCGATCGCGCTGATGATGGCCGCGGATCCGTCGCTGTCGAGGCTCGACGTCCTCCACATCCTCCGGGAGCGGGCCGCCGATCTCGGAGTCCCCGGCCACGATCCCCTCCACGGGCATGGGCGGCTCGACATCGCCGCATCCGTGACAGCGGCAACGCCGCCGTGTCCCGCGGCGACCACGTGCGACAGCCTCGTCGAGATCGACAGCGGCGCACAGTGGAGCCTCTGGGGAAGCCTCGTCGGGACACCGTCGGTGTCGTCGTTCTTCTTCGGGAATCCGGGTGACGCTCCGTTCATGGGGGACTGGGACGGGGATGGTGTGGAGACGCCCGGCATGTATCGCCAGTCGGACGGGTTCGTGTATCTG
>CAZYGP010000466.1:0-445 GCA_964647265.1 uncultured Acidimicrobiaceae bacterium
TTCGTGCCCGACGCAGACGTGTGGGGCGCGGACAGCTTCAGCTTCCGGGTCAATGACGGCGTGTTTACGTCGTCAGCTGAAATCGTCACGGTCGAGATCATCGAAATCAACGACGCACCGATCATCAGCCTGCCCGACGCGGTCATTGAAGGCGGCACCGGCTTTCGCCTGCAGCTGGACCTGGCCTTCCGTGACCCCGACCCGGACGAAAGCCACAGCCTGGTCATCGACTGGGGCGATGGCACCGTCGAGCCCGGAGGCGGCTTCGACGCGCAGGGCAACCCGACCGGACCCATCCTTGCCCACGGCGGCACCGACTCCGGACGCATCACCGGTGACCACATCTACACCAGCCCCGGGATGAAATCGATCGAGGTCTGCGTGACCGATCGCATGCAGCCCGGCCCCGGCGGCACTCAGATCCCGACCCCGGGCGTGTCGCTGA
>CAZYGP010000466.1:455-1059 GCA_964647265.1 uncultured Acidimicrobiaceae bacterium
GCTGACCAGCTGCGAGATCATCTTGGCGTCGATCACCGACGGTATCGACCTGGCCTTGACCGCCAGGACCTTCACCGACGTGGCCTTACCCGGACAGTTCGTCAGTTTCCAGTTCCGGGTGGAGAACCACCAGCCGCAAGCAGGCGTGGGGGTGACCGCCACCGGCCTCGAGCTGGGCATACGTCTTGCAAAGGGCTTTGATTCCGGCAGCACCAGCACGCCCTCGGGCTGCATGCGTACCGAGCTCACCTTGTTCTGCACCGTCGATGATCTTGCCCCTGGCGAATTCCGCGAGCTCAACCTCACGACACAGGTGGCCACCAGCACCCTGGCAGGGGCGCTGTTGCGCACCGAAGCCGAGGTCTTTCTCGATCAACCGACGATTCGCTCCGACCTGTCGCTGCGGCTGCACACGCCGGTCTCGCGCCCGGCCGATTTCCAGGTCGGCGTTACGGGTGATGCGCTCAGGGACAGACCCGATGCCAATCCAGGCGATGGACTGTGTGCTTCGGTCGATGGGGTGTGCACCTTGCGCGCGGCCATCCAGGAAGCGACGGCATCCGGCACGCCCAAGGTCATCGCGCTCGCCAACGGGCTGTATGTG
>CAZYGP010000466.1:1069-1511 GCA_964647265.1 uncultured Acidimicrobiaceae bacterium
ATGTGCTCGACGAGATTCTTTATCTCGGCAGCGATGTCGTGCTGATCGGAAACGGACCGGAGCAGACCCGCATTCACGGGGCCGGGATCTGGATGACGGCCGCCGTCAATCTGCGCCTGGAGAACCTCACCATCAGCGGTGGAAGCCTGCGCGCCTTCCCGATCGGCTCGCTGACCGTGCGCCGCGTGCGCTTCACCGGCAACTCGATCACCGGCAGCTACGGCGGCGCGATCGTGACCACCTCCACCGCCCTGGATATTCGCGACACCACCTTCGACAACAACACCAGCAACGTCGACGGCGGCACCATGCAGTGCGCCTCGTGCAGCGGTGTGATGGAAAACGTCACCGTCACCGGCGGCAGCGGCGGCGGGCTGCTGTTCACCGGCACGGGCCACGTGGACCTGAAGCATCTGACCATCGTCGACACCGGCGGTGGCCA
>CAZYGP010000467.1:0-1508 GCA_964647265.1 uncultured Acidimicrobiaceae bacterium
TTGGAGGCGAACTCGGCGATGTCGGCACCGGGGATCCAGAAGACGTCCGGTGCCTCACCTGCGGACAGCTGCGTGAGCAGTGCTTGCTGGTAGCCCTCGGTCTCCGTTCCGCCGGGCTCATAGCTCAGCGTCACGTTCTCGAACTCCGCATCGAGCGTGTCGCTGACCGACTGGTAGACGGCCGCTTCCTGGTCGTTATCCGGGCGGGTGCGCCATCGGAGCGTGACTTCTTCGGTCATGTCATCGTCGCCGCCCGAAGCGGCCGTCGTCGTGGTCTCCTCAGGAGCGGCCGTCGTCGTGGTCTCTTCCGGAGCGGCCGTCGTGGTTGTGTCATCCGAGCTGCTCGAGCATGCGGTCGCTATGAGCGCCAGCACGAACAACAGCATGGTCAATCGTTTCCCCATTCGTCCTCCTTGTCGGGGCTGGTGCCCCCCATTTTCTCTCTCACGCGACGACGACATCCGGTCCTCGTGTCCCGATCTCGGACAGCGCCTCCACGGGCGCTGATGCTCCGGTGACGAGCACGTCGACGGTGTCGATGTCTGCGATCTTCACAACACTGATGTTTCCGACCTTCGAGCCGTCGGCGACGACCACGCACCGCTGCGCCGCATCGAGCATGTGTCGTTTGACGGCGGTTTCGGGCAGGTTGAGATTGGTGATGCCCTCGTCCGGGTGCACGCCGTTGCACCCGAGAAAGACGGTCGCGACGTTCAGGCGCTCCAGGATGTGGTTGGCCATCGGATCCACGAGCGAATGCTGGAGTGGCCGGAGCGTGCCCCCCGTGACGACGACGGTGAAGCGGGGGATCGCAGTCTCGAGTTCGAGCGCGACGTTGATGGCGCTCGTGAAGATCACGATGTCGCGCAGGTCGGTTCGCCGGACGAGTGCGCGAGCCAGGGCGGTGGTGGTGGACCCGACATCGATGATGATCGTCTCGCCGTTCGACACCATTGCCGCGGCTCGGCGCCCGATCGCCGCCTTCTCGTCGGCTGCGCTGACGCTCGATTCCTCGAGAGACCGTTCCGTGCGCGAGATGGGTGCCCGAACGACGGCACCGCCGTGGATGCGCTGGAGCGATCCGGATGTGTGGAGGAGATCGAGGTCGCTGCGAACCGTGACCTCGGATATCCCGAACATGTCACTCAGGTCGCCCACGCGTACGAACTCGCGCTCGCGGACGAGGGAGAGGATCCTCTCACGGCGGAGTTCTGGTGGGACGGTGCGGTCCATGCCTTCTCGGTCCCGTTGGTGGTTCTACCCTCCTAACTTACGGATGTTTGTGTTTGGTTGTCAAGTCGTAAATTTCATGCGCACTCCGATTTCGGAACTCGCAAGTGAACGTCGGCACCGGTACGATCGTGAACTCCGAGGAAAGGACGCCGGGTGGCAGACGGATTCTCGCTCTACGGCAATGCGATCAGCGCCGCACATGCGCGACGCGCCCGTGCGTGGCAGCAGATGTTCATCGACAAGTTCGATTACGAACCCGGCGAGCACTTCGACCT
>CAZYGP010000468.1:0-1506 GCA_964647265.1 uncultured Acidimicrobiaceae bacterium
CGTGTGGTACTTCCGTCACACGAACACCCAGGGCAACGCGGACAGCCAGTTCACATGGGGCTCGAGCAGCTGGATGCCGGTTGCCGGGGTCTTCGGCCTGGACTGACGAAACCGACCGATCGACTGGGGGTGGCACCATCGGTGCCACCCCCGCGTCGGGTTGATGGGTCGGGATGCTCGTGAACGCGGACGGCGGAGCCGTCGTACACTCCCAGCCTGTTCGTTGACCTCGGAGGGGATTGCATGCCGGATGCCGTGTACGACCTGAACGGTGCCACCGTGTGGGTAGCCGGCCATACCGGCATGGTCGGGTCGGCCGTGGTGCGCAGACTTGCAGGCGAACCGATCGGCGAGCTGGTCACGGCATCCAGCCGTGAGGTCGACCTCAGGCGCCAGGACGTCACCGAACGCTTCGTCGCCGATACCCGGCCCGATCTCGTCATCGTCGCGGCGGCGAGGGTCGGTGGTATCCACGCCAACCGCTCCGCGCAGGGGCAGTTCCTCTACGACAACCTGATGATCGCGTCGAACGTCGTCGAGGCGGCGCGGGTCAACGGGGTGGCACGGGTCGTGATGCTCGGCTCATCGTGCATCTACCCGAAGGAGGCCCCCCAGCCGATGCGCGAGGACTCCCTGCTGACAGGACCCCTCGAGGAGACGAACGAGGGCTACGCGATCGCCAAGATCGCTGCGCTCGAGTTGGGCAAGATGTACCGCAGGCAGTACGGCATGTCGGCGATCTCCCTGATGCCGACCAACCTGTACGGCCCGAACGACAACTTCGACCTCGAGACCTCGCACGTCCTCCCCGCCCTGCTGAGGAAGGTGCATGAGGCCAAGCTCGCCGGTGCATCGTCGGTGCCCGTGTGGGGCTCGGGCCGTCCGAGGCGCGAGTTCCTGCACGTCGATGACCTTGCGGATGCCGTCATCCACGCGACCACCCACTACGACGGTGAAGCCCACCTCAACGTCGGGACTGGGAAGGACATCTCGATCGCCGAACTCGTCGGCCTCATCGGTGAGGTCGTCGGGTGGGAGGGCGAAGCCGTGTTCGATCCCGCCATGCCGGACGGCACGCTCCGCAAGCTCCTCGACGTCTCAGCCCTGGCGAACCTCGGGTGGACGGCATCGACGGGTCTGAGGGAAGGCATCGCCGACACGTACGGCTGGTACCTCGACAACTCCTGACAGGCGCGAACAGCGCATTGTCGTGCTCCGATCAGGGCGATGGCGGCGCGTCCGTCGGGACGCTGTCGAGCCAGACGATGACGTCCTTCCACATGGGACGGCATGCCTCGGTGAAGCAGCCGGCGTGGCCGATCCGCTCGACGCCGACGTCGCCGGGTTCGAGGTGGATGCGTGTGACGTTCTGATACGCGCCCATCATCGTGTCGACGGATTCGGACGTCCCCCACGGGTCGTCGTCGAAGCTGTATGCGACGACCGGTGCTGTGAACGTGCCGTAACGGTCGAGGGGCAACGTGGAGTCGCCCAGGATGTAGGTGG
>CAZYGP010000469.1:0-1505 GCA_964647265.1 uncultured Acidimicrobiaceae bacterium
ACAGGATCCGCCCCCACCCGCCGACATAGATGAGGTCAGCTTTTCGTAGTGGAGGAACGATGACCCACGCATTCACCGGATCCGTGCTGCTCCCCGGCGAGCAGGGCCAGGGGCTCAGCGCAACGTTCGAGATGCAGGATGACGTCGTCAGGCTCACGTCCGGATCGGACGAACTCGGTGCCTGGGGCGCCCGCGACTTCTACGTCGAACCCTCGGGCAAGGGTGCGTTCCGGATCGGCCTCGGCGGCGAGGAGCTCTTCTTCACGCCGTCGTCGCCTTCATCGTTCGCAGAGGCGATGCACGTCCCACTCCAACCGGAGTCGCCTGCCAAGGACACGAAGCCGAAGTACGACATCGACGCGGCGATCGACGAAGCGATTGCGAATGTGAAGCCGCTACGTTCGATCAACGACGAGGATGACATCCTCTCCAAGCCGCTGCTCACAACGATCGTCGTCATTGCGGGCTCGCTCATGGCCGGGCTCGTCGGCATGAGCTTCGTCCTCTGACCGAGGGCGTCACTCCGGTGGGTCGCCGCCTTCTGACAGCTCGAGCGCAGCGGAGTTGATGCAGTAGCGCAGACCCGTGGGACCGGGTCCGTCATCGAACACGTGACCGAGGTGGGCGTCGCAGCTCGCGCATCGGGTCTCGGTGCGAACCATGCCGAAGGTCCGGTCCTTGTGCTCGACGACCGCACTCAGCTCGATCGGCGCAGTGAAGCTCGGCCATCCGGAACCCGAGTCGAACTTGGTCTCCGAGTTGAACAGCGGCTCTCCGCACACGACGCATGTGTAGATCCCCGACCGCTTCTCGTTCCAATACTTCCCGGAGAACGCCCGCTCCGTGCCCGCTTCCTGGGTCACGTGGTACTGCTCGGGTGTCAGCCTCTGCCTGATGTCGTCCTGATGGTGTGCATCCATGTCGCAAAGGTAGCGGGTGACCACCCGATCGTGGACGTTGCATCTCGACGACGAGTTCAGCCGTCGATGATGCCCGTCACGACATCGATTGCAGTCGCCGTGGCGTCCCTGGCGACATCGAGGTGGAACACTGCCCTGATCCTCGTCGGTCCGAGTACGAGCATCGAGACGCCTCGTGCAACGCACGCGGCGACGACAGCGGCCGGATCCGGGACATCGAAGTAGACGAGGTTTGTCTGAACAGCGGCCAGATCCACATGAGCGTTGTGTGTCGCCGCAAGTGCTTCTGCGAACGCCTTGGCGTTCCGATGGTCCTCGACGAGCCGATCGCGATTGTTCGTAACGGCGAAGAGGGCACCCGCAGCGACGATACCTGCCTGGCGGAAGCCACCTCCGAACATCTGCTTGAAGCGCCTGGCCTCGCCGACGAGGTCCCCTGACCCGACGAGTGCCGACCCCACAGGTGCGCCGAGACCCTTCGAGAAGCACACGGTGATCGTGTCGAACGGCGCCGCGTACTCGGACATGCCGATGCCCGTCGCCGCCGATGCGTTCCAGAGCCTCGACCCATCGAGGTGGCTCGCG
>CAZYGP010000470.1:0-1502 GCA_964647265.1 uncultured Acidimicrobiaceae bacterium
CAAGTCCTGCTTCGCCACGCCCGACAACAACCTCACCAACCACCAGCGCCAAACAGGCTCTCCTGTCGTTTCCGTGGGTCATGCGGCCTGGTGTCGGCCGGGTAGGCCGGGGCAGTAGCCGCCTCGGTCGAGGTAGCAGAGTGCGATGAGGTTGTCGGTGGAGCGGAAGCCGTAGGCGATGCGGGTGATCAGGCGCAGTTTCGTGTTCACCGATTCCGTCAGCCCGTTCGATAGGCCATGGGTCACGGCGGCGATGATGCCTTGGCGGTGACGTTTGATCCGGTGGTAGAGCTCCACGAACGCTCCGATCTGCGACCGACGTGCCCAGCTCAGCCACGCGTCGAGCATCGCGACAGCGGTGTCTCCTCGGTGAGCGAACACGAGCCGAAGTTGTTCCTTGAGGAGGTAGGCCCGGTAGAGCCGGCTGTTGTGTCGGGCGATCCAGGCAAGCTTGGTCTGTTGACGGTCGGTGAGATCTTCGGGGTTCTTCCAGAGCGCGTAGCGACAGTTCTTCAACTGGCGGGCCTGGCCCGGGACTCCGAGCTGGCGGAGCAGGTTCCAGGTGTGGCGACGCACGACGTCGAGCGCTTGGGTGGCCCAGCGCACGATGTGGAACGGGTCCAAACACAGCTCGGCGTTGGCGCAGTTCGTGGTCGCGCAGTCACCGATCCACTCGGCTGCGTCTGCGGACACGAGCTTGATCTTGCTGGCCCGATCGGGACCGAGCAGATCGAAGAACTGCTGCAATGTGGGCCGGTCATGGCCTTCGGCGATCCACACGAGACGGCCGGTGTCATGATCGACCACGACCATCAGATACTTGTGACCGCGCCGATACGAGATCTCATCGATCCCAATGCGCACCAGGTCATCGAACGGGTCATGCGCGGCCCGGCCGTCAGCGACAACACGCGCTGCGATCGCGCCGACAGTCCGCCACGACACGCGCATCAGCTCGACCACCGCGGTCTTGGAGGTGTGCGTGACAAGCCAGGCGACCTGATCATCGAAGTCACGGGTGTGGCGGGCATCGTGACGAGCCCACGGCACCGCTGCCACCGTCACCGCGTGGCGTCGGCAGTTGACGCGTGGAGCGGCGGCCTCGATGAACACCTTCGTCGTGCCGGCATCGAGACTGCGCCACCGTCGTGGCCCGTCGCCAGGGTCATACAGCCCGGCCCGCTTGTTGCACCGACCGCAACGAGGCTGGCGCCGCGAGTGCAGGCGCATCGACACCACGATCACCTCCTCGCCGCCCACCAACCGGTGCTCGACGCCGGTGACGACGCCTTTGTTGCCGACCCCGGTCACCCGAGCCCATAACCTGATCGAACGCACCCCGTTGCACCTCGCTTGTCTCTCCAGTCTTCGAACAACCGGAAAGCCAAGCGCAGCAACGGGGTGCTACCGCGGATGGGCCTGAATCGACCCACGGAAAGGGACGGAGAGCCAAACAGGCTCTCCTGTCGTTTCCGTGGGTCATGCGGCCTGGTGTCGGCCGG